>JALVEU010000213.1 GCA_027030565.1 Gammaproteobacteria bacterium
CCGCGCCCGCTTCGAGGGTGCCCCCATGGACAGCCTGGTCTACCGGGAAGTCTCGGCGGGACGAACACCGGCGGGTATCGAGTACTATCTCCCCCTGTTCTTCGAGCACACTGACACGTTCTTCGATTATCTGCCTGAGAACACGCTGTTTATCATTGCGGACAACGCGCGGGAGGCGGCCCACGGCTTCGACCGCGACGTGCTTCGGCGCTACGAGTCCCGCCGCCATGATCGCGAGCGGCCGCTCCTGCCGCCGGAGGCCCTGTTCCTGGACACCGAGGCGATCGATCGATCGCTGGCGCCCTATGCCCAGGTGCAGTGGAGCCCCTTCGAGCATCCCTGTGAGGATGCAGCCCATTGCAATCTGGCCAGCGCTGCACTGCCCGATCTGACCATCCGCCCCCGGGCCGCGGAACCGGCCGCCGCCCTGCTCCGGTTCCTGAGCCAGGATGCCCGCCGCACGTTGTTCGTGGCCGAATCCGCGGGGCGGCAGGAGTACCTCCAGGAAGTGCTCGCAGGCGTGGGTGTGCACCCCCGGGAGGTCTCCGACTGGTCTGCCTTCATCGAGGCCGAGGCACCCGTGGCGCTCTGCGTGGCCCCGCTGGAAGAGCCGCTGCATCTGCCGGAGGCCGGCCTCGCCGTGATCACCGAGGCCCAGCTCTTCGGCCCGCGTGCACGTCAGCAACGGCGCGCACGCCGCCGCCCGGGCGTGGATCCCCAGTCCATCATCCGCAACCTGGCCGATTTGCACCCGGGCGCGCCGGTGGTGCACGCCGAGCACGGCATTGGCCGCTATGTGGGTCTGCAGACCCTGGAGGTGGGCGGGCAGGCCGGCGAGTTCCTCACCCTGGAATATGCCGGCGGTGACAAGCTCTACGTGCCGGTCACCGACCTGCACCTGGTCACACGCTACACCGGTGCCAGCCCGGAGGCGGCACCGCTGCACAAGCTGGGCAGCGGCCAGTGGGAGCGTGCGCGCAAGCGGGCAGCCAAGCGGGCGCGCGATGCAGCCGCCGAGCTCCTGGAGCTCTACGCCAGGCGCGCCGCACGCCAGGGCACCCGCTTCCAGGTGGACAGCGAGGCCTATCGCACCTTCGCCGCCGCCTTTCCCTTCGAGGAGACGCCCGACCAGTCCAGGGCCATCGAGGACGTCCTCGCCGACATGGCCTCCGGAAAACCCATGGACCGCGTGGTCTGTGGCGACGTGGGCTTCGGCAAGACGGAAGTGGCCATGCGGGCCGCCTTCGTGGCCGCCGAGAACGGTCGGCAGGTGGCCGTTCTCGCCCCCACCACCCTGCTTGTGCAGCAACACCTGCAGACCTTCCGCGACCGCTTCGCCGGCTGGCCGATCCGCATCGAGGCCCTGTCGCGCTTCGGCAGCGCCAAGGCGCAGAGACAGGTATTGGCCGATCTGGCCGAGGGCAAGGTGGACGTCGTCATCGGCACCCACAAGCTGCTGCAGCCCGACGTGCGCTTCAAGCACCTGGGCCTGGTCATCGTCGACGAGGAGCACCGTTTCGGGGTGCGCCACAAGGAACGCCTCAAGGCCTTGCGGGCGGAGGTGGACCTGCTCACGCTCACCGCCACACCCATCCCGCGCACGCTCAACATGTCGCTGGCGGGTCTGCGCGACCTGTCCATCATCGCCACGCCTCCGGTGGCGCGCCACGCCATCAAGACCTTCGTCTCGCAGTGGAACGACGCGCTGATCCAGGAAGCGGTGGAGCGCGAGCTGCGCCGCGGCGGACAGGTCTACTTCGTGCACAACGAGGTCAAGACCATCGAAAAGGAGGCCGCGCGCCTGCGCCGGCTCCTGCCCGGCGTGGAGATCCGCATCGCCCACGGTCAGATGCCCGAGCGCGAGCTCGAACAGGTGATGCTGGACTTCTACCACCAGCGCTTCCAGGTCCTGCTCTGCACCACCATCATCGAGAGCGGCATCGACGTGCCCACGGCCAACACCATCGTCATCCAACGCGCCGACCGATTCGGGCTCTCGCAGCTGCATCAGCTGCGCGGCCGGGTGGGCCGCTCCCACCACCGCGCCTATGCCTATCTGCTGACCCCACCCAAGGGCGCCATGACCGCAGACGCCGTCAAGCGCCTGGAGGCCGTCGAGGCCCTGGAGGACCTGGGTGTGGGCTTCACGCTGGCCACCCATGACCTGGAGATTCGCGGCGCCGGCGAACTGCTCGGCGAGGAGCAGAGCGGCCAGATCCAGGAGGTCGGCTTCGCCCTGTACAACGAGTTGCTGGAGCGGGCCGTGCAGGCGCTCAAGCGCGGTGAGATCCCGGACACCGACGCGGCGGCCGAGCACGGCGTGGAGGTGGACCTCGGGGCGCCGGCCCTGCTGCCGGACGACTACGTGCCGGACGTGCACACACGGCTGGTGCTCTACAAGCGCATCTCCACGGCCGCCGACGAGGGTGCCCTGCGCGAGCTGCAGGTGGAGATGATCGACCGATTCGGCCTGCTTCCGGAGCCCGCCAAGACCCTGTTCGAAACCATCCGCCTGAAGCTGCAGGTGGCCCCGCTCGGCATCCGCAAGCTGGAGCTCGGCCCCGGGGGCGGACGGATCCGCTTCGCCCCGGAGCCCCAGATCGACACCACGCGGCTCATCGGCCTCATCCAGCGCGAACCCCAACGCTACCGGCTCCAGGGCGAATGGCTGCGCTTCGAATCCCCCATGCCCGAAGTCGCCGAACGGGTCCGCTTCGTCACCGAACTGCTGCAGACACTC
>JALVEU010000214.1 GCA_027030565.1 Gammaproteobacteria bacterium
CTTCAGCCCCTGCTCCAGGGTCTCGGCGAAGCGTTCTTCTTCACGGCGCAAGGCCGCCACCACGCGATCCGCCGACGCGGCCAGCTCCGGATAGGCGGTGCCCATCACTTCCACCAGTGGATGCACAAGCCGGTGGAAGAACGGTTCACGCAGGCCCAGGCCGTGCCCGTGGCGCAAGGCGCGACGAATGATGCGACGCAAGACATAGCCCCGGCCCTCGTTGGACGGCAGCACGCCGTCGGTGATCAGAAAACTGCTGGAGCGGATGTGATCCGCGATCACCTTCAGCGAGGGGCTGCGCGGATCGGCACCGGGGGCCAGCGCCCGGATCGCCGCGATCAGGTGACGAAAGATGTCGATCTCGTAATTGTCGTGCACGCCCTGCATCACGGCGGCCAGGCGTTCCAGTCCCATCCCCGTGTCGATGGAGGGCCTGGCGATGGGGTGCAGGTTGCCTTCCTTGTCCCGGTCGTATTGCGTGAAAACCAGATTCCAGATCTCCACATAGCGGTCCCCGTCGGCGTCCGGAGAGCCCGGGGGGCCTCCGGGGATCTCGGGACCGTGATCGTAGAAGATCTCCGAGCTCGGGCCACAGGGGCCTGTATCGCCCATGGTCCAGAAGTTGTCCTCTCCCGCGATCCGGGTGAAGCGTTCCGGCGCCACCCCGATCTCCTTGAGCCAGATGTCTGCCGCCTCGTCGTCGTCGATGTATACCGTGACCCAGAGCCGCTCGGGCGGAATGCCCAATACGCCGGTGAGGAACTCCCAGGCGTAGTGGATCGCCTCACGCTTGAAATAGTCACCGAAACTGAAGTTGCCCAGCATTTCGAAGAAAGTGTGATGCCGGGCCGTGTAGCCCACGTTCTCCAGGTCGTTGTGCTTGCCTCCCGCCCGCATACAGCGCTGGCAGCTCGCCGCCCGCGTGTAGGGGCGCTTCTCCAGCCCCAGGAACACGTTTTTGAACGGCACCATGCCGGCATTGGTGAACAACAGCGTCGGGTCGTTCTCGGGCACGAGGGAGCTCGAGGGTACGATCTCATGCCCCCTCTCCCGGAAGAATTCCAGAAAGCCCGTGCGCAGCTCCGATGTGCTCTTCATGCTGTCTCGATCCCAGGTCATGGGAAGCGGTCGCGCCCACTCACCCCTACATCACGGCATCCCGCACCACGTCTGCGGGAAACCCCCGCCGCTCCAGAAACCGCATACGGCGCGCACGTTCTCGAAAATCCGCCGGCGGCTGCGCACCGAAACGGCGCAAGACCTGCCGCCGCGCCCGATCGACCCATTCACTCGCATAGTCACGCAATGCAGCGTCGATCAGGGCCGGCTCCACACCGCGCTCGCGCAGCTCGAAGGCGATACGGCGCGGACCGTAGCCGCGTTCCACCCGAGCCCGCGCATAGGCGTCCGCGAAACGGCGGTCACTCAACAGGTCTTCCGCCACCAGCGCGTCCAGTAGGATGCCGATGGCCGCATCCTCGAATCCACTACGCCGCAGCTTCTCCTGCAGCTCCAGACGGCTGTGCTCACGCCGGGCCAGAAGCCGCAGGGCCTGGCCGCGGATGTCAGGCCTCGGCCGGTGCCGGTTCGGCACCCTCCACCCCGCGCTTGGGCAGGACTCGCTCGCGGATCGCGCGCTCCAGCGACTCGGCAAGCTCGGGATGTGCTTTCAGATACTCCCGGGCATTCTCCTTGCCCTGGCCGATACGCGTGCCGTCGAGGCTATACCAGGCACCGGACTTCTGCACCAAGCCTTCCTGCACACCCAGATCGAGCAACTCCCCATAGCGCGAGATCCCCTCTCCATACAGGATCTCGAACTCCGCCTGCTTGAACGGGGGGGCGAGCTTGTTCTTGACCACCTTCACACGAGTCTGGTTGCCCAGGACTTCCTCGCCCTTCTTGATGGCACCGGTACGCCGGATGTCCAACCGCACCGAGGCATAGAACTTCAGTGCATTGCCGCCGGTGGTGGTCTCCGGATTGCCGTACATCACACCGATCTTCATCCGGATCTGGTTGATGAAGACCACCATGGTGTTGGAACGCTTGATGTTGCCCGTCAGCTTGCGCAGCGCCTGAGACATGAGACGGGCCTGCAGCCCCACATGGGAGTCACCCATGTCGCCCTCGATCTCGGCCTTGGGCGTGAGCGCGGCGACCGAGTCCACCACCACCACGTCCACAGCCCCCGAGCGCACCAGCATGTCGGCGATCTCCAAGGCCTGCTCGCCGGTGTCCGGCTGCGAAACCAAGAGGTCGTCCACGTTCACGCCCAGCTTCCGCGCGTAGACCGGATCCAGCGCATGCTCCGCATCGATAAACGCGGCCGTCCCGCCCTGCCGCTGGCATTCGGCGATCACGTGCAGGGTCAGCGTCGTCTTGCCCGAGGACTCCGGTCCATAGATTTCCACCACCCGCCCACGGGGAAGCCCGCCCACCCCCAGGGCCAAGTCCAGGGCCAGGGATCCGGTCGAGATCACGTCCACGTCCCGTGCGGCGCTGCTGTCTCCGAGCCGCATCACCGCCCCCTTGCCGAACTGCCGCTCGATCTGTCCGAGGGCGGCCGCCAGGGCCTTGCGCCGGTCGTCTTGCACTAGGGATCACCTCCGCTGATCAAAGGCCGAACGGCGTATCCGCCACGCCGCCACCAGGATTCCACAAACAACGTGCCCGCAGGGCGGGGCACCGCGCTGCGGATCCGTCGGGATTTTACTGCAATGGTCCAGCGCACGCATGGCCTGGGCGCGGAACCGGCCTCTATGCCGCAAGGCCGGAAAAGGATTTCAATACGCGGTACCGTGCGCCTTGCGGTGCCGTGACCGACTCCACCAGCACGAACCGATCCACCGGCCACTCGATCGGTGCCACCTCCACCGGCCCTGGCGTGGCCAACTCCCCGTTGCGAAACAAGGTCACATGGGGCCAGAACGGGCGTGGATCGGGCCGGTATCCGCAGGGCTCCAGCGCCTTGGAGAGCAGGGCGACGAGACGGGCGAGCGGCTCCGGAACACGGCTGGCGCCGAGCCACACCACACGGGAGCCGCGGAACTGCCCCACTTTGTCCAGCACCAGGGTGAAGGGCTCCAGTCGCACCGTCGCGGCCGCAGTCTCCAGGCAGCAGGTAGTCTCCTCATCCACAGGCCCGATGAAGGCCAGCGTGAGGTGGAGATTCTCCATGGGGACCGGCCTGCCGCGCCGGCGCGGCAGGCGTCTGCCTACACGCGCCATCCGCGCACGGACGACCGCCGGTGGCCACAGGGCAAAGAAGAGTCGCCTTCGCTGAGGTCCCTTTTCCGAGGCCTGTCCCGGGCCCGACCGGGATTCCGCATTCGTCATGGGCACAGCCGGCGGGTGCCACATCCTGGCGCTCCCCGCAAGCCCCGAGGATCAAGACCGTTCGTTGGACTTCTCACGTATTGATGACCATCAACGTTCCACTTGGCCCAAATCAAGGACAATAACATCAATCGGCCCATGATCCTCGGATACCCTCTGCCCATGCATCACCGGACCATGACTGCAAGCCTGTCCATTGCTGCGCGCCATGCGCTCCTTGCCATCCTGGCGCTGTCCGCACTGGCGGCGCTCGCCCTGGCCACGGCCGCAGAGGCCCCGGCGGACGGGACAGAGGCCGGCTCGGCATCCGGCTGCCTCCGCTGCCATAAAGGGATCGAGCCCATCGCACCGGAGAAGAGCCCCATGATGGTCCAGGTCCACATGCTTGGACGCCTGCGGGGCGACCCGGCGGGCTGCGTGGTCTGCCACGGGGGCAATCCACAGGCCCGCACCGCGGATCAGGCCCACCGAGGTGCACCGAAGGTTTCCAAGCACTGCCAATGCCCCACCCCAGAGGCGTTCTACCCCGACCCGGGCGCCCTGGACGTGGCTGAACACACCTGCGGACAATGTCATCGGGGCTACGTGGCGCGGTTGCAGCGTTCCCTCATGGCCACGGAGGCTGGCAAGATCAACGCCACGATCAAGACACCCGCCCCCCCACCGGGCGCGTTGTGGGGCAACCGCAGCGTGGAGGACAGCGATGGCCCAGAGCCCGCAGTGGGCACATCGGCCTACAAGCGCTATATGCAAGCCCTCATGGAGACGCATCCCGCTGCCTTCGCCACCCGACTCACCGCATTGCCGCACCCCCAGAACCCCACCTCCACCGCCCATGGAACAGCGGAACCGTTGGCCCGATATTGGCGGGCCTGCGACGGCTGTCACTTGCATACCGAGGGAAGGGGCGCCAGCGGTGAGTTTCGCGGACGAGGGTGTTCGGCCTGCCACATGCCCTATGCCGCGGATGCCCGCTATGCCGGAGCCGATCCCACCATCGACCGGCGCGAGCTCGGGCATGCACTTACGCATACCCTGCAAGGCACGCGCAAGACCCAGGTCCACTATGCCAAGTCCAGCCATACCGGTATTTCCATGCGAACTTGCAATACCTGTCACGGTCGCGAAGCCGCCTATCTGAAGACCGGGCTGCGTCCCTCGCAAACGGTACGCCGTCTCGATGACCGGCATCATGCGCAGGCCCTCCGCGGCCAAGGGCTGCTGCTGTGCCAGGACTGCCATACCAGTAACGAAGTCCACGGCGACGGCAACATCGCCGTCACACTGGGCGCTCAGGCCGAGGTGCGATGTGCCGACTGCCATGGCACCGAAAAAGCCTACCCCTGGGAGCTCCCTCTGGGCTTCGGGGATCCCTTTCAGCCCGGGGCGGACGTGAAGATGAAAGGGCCCCGCGGCCTCGCGCAACACCTGCAGAAGGTGACCTCGTGGTGGGCCACCCGCTATCCCAAGGCCGACGGCTATCTGATGAGCAGTCGCGGCAACCCCCTGGGCAACGTGGTCAAGGAAGGGCGTCGCGTGGTTCTGCACTCGGCCACCGGCAAAGACTTCGAGGTTCCCCTGTTCAAGAAGACGAAGGATGCGCCCTGAACGGGGGCTGGCCCTCCCCCTGCGACAGCGAAACCTTTAGTCCAGGCGCATCACTCCTTCCAGAGCGGTCAGCACCGATTGGCGGCGCACCGCTTCGCGATCGCCGGTGAAGTGTTCCTGCGCGGTATACAGCGCACCATCCCGTCGGCCCCATGCGAACCACACGAGGCCCACGGGCTTGTCCGGGGTGCCCCCCGTGGGTCCGGCAATACCGCTCACTGCCAGGGCCGCCGTGGCCGGGCTGTGGTGCAGTGCACCGGCCACCATCTCGCGCACCGTCTGCTCGCTCACCGCCCCCCAGCGCTCCAACGTGGCTGGGCGCACACCCAGCAGCTCCTGCTTGGCCCGGTTGGTGTAGGTCACGAATCCCCGCTCGAACCAGGAGGAGCTGCCGGGTACGTCCGTGAGCGCCTTGGCCACCCAACCGCCGGTGCACGACTCCGCAGTGGCCAGTGTCCAGCGCCGGGCCCGCAGCCAGTGCCCGCAGCGCTCCGAGAGCCCATACAGATCACGATCCATACGCGATACTATACCGGCCCCGGCCCGACCGTGAGGCCGGCGACCCGCCCGGCATCTCCTGTGACCAATGGATCTGAACGAGCACACGCCCATGATGCGCCAGTACCTGCGCATCAAGGCCGAGCATCCCGACATCCTCGTCTTCTACCGGATGGGCGACTTCTACGAACTGTTCTACGAAGACGCCCGCCGCGCAGCGACGCTGCTTGACCTCACCCTGACCACCCGCGGCCAGTCCGCGGGCGAGCCGATTCCCATGGCCGGTATCCCCGTCCACGCCGTGGATACCTATCTGGCGCGGCTGATTCGTCGAGGCGAATCGGTGGCCATTGCCGAGCAGATCGGTGATCCCGCTGCCAGCAAGGGACCCGTGGAGCGCAAAGTGGTGCGCGTGGTCACCCCAGGCACCCTGGTGGAGGAGGGCCTGCTCGAGGAACGGCGCGAGAACCTGCTCATGGCGGTGCTGCCGGTTCCAGACCGTGGTGCCGGGATCGCCGTCCTGGAGCTCAGCACGGGGAGTTTCCGCGTTCAGCAGGTGGAGGACGAGGAGGCCGTGGCCGCTGAGATCGAGCGCCTCCATCCGGCCGAGATCCTCCTTCCCGAGGGCGAACACCTGACAGTCGACCGCCCCGGGGTGCGTCATCTGGCGCCCTGGCATTTCGATCCGGACTCGGCGGCCGCGTTCCTCAAACAGGAGCTCGGCGTGTCCGAACTCGACGGGTTCGGCTGTGGGCGCCTCCCCCTGGCCGTGGGTGCGGCCGGGGCGCTGCTGCAATACGTGAAGGATACCCAGCGCACCAGCCTGCCGCACATCACCCGCATCCAGACCGAGCAGCGCAGCGAGTGGATCGTCCTCGACGCCGCCAGCCGGCGCAACCTGGAGTTGGAGTGCTCCCTCAGCGGCGATCCCGCACACAGCCTCCTCCATGTGCTGGACAGCACGGTCACGGCCATGGGGGGACGCCGACTCCGCCAATGGCTGCGGAGCCCCTTGCGCGATCATGAGGCGCTGCGGGCCCGCCACGCCGCGGTACAGACCCTGCTCGATTCAGGCCTGCACGAGGCCCTTCGCGAATGCCTGCGCGGCTCCGCCGACATCGAACGGATCGTCTCCCGCATCGCCCTGGGCAACGCCAAACCCCGCGACCTGTGCGGCCTGCGTACGACGCTGCGCCGGCTGCCAGAGCTGCAGGCGGTGCTGGAGCCGGTCACAGACCCGATGCTGCGCGATCTCGCCGCAGGCATCGCCACCCACCCCGACCTCCTGGCCCTGCTGGAGGCCGCGGTGGTCGAGGAACCTCCGCAACTGGTGCGTGACGGCGGCGTCATCGCCCCCGGTTTCGATGCCGAACTGGACGAGCTGCGGGGACTGAGCGAGCACGCCGATCGTTTCCTGCTGGATCTCGAGGCCCGGGAGCGGGAACGAACGGGCATTCCCACGTTGCGGGTCGCGTACAACCGCGTGCATGGGTACTACATTGAGATCTCCAAGGCCCAGGCCGTGCACGCGCCGGCCGAGTACGTGCGGCGCCAGACCCTCAAGAACGCTGAACGCTTCATCACACCCGAACTCAAGGCCTTCGAAGATCGGGTGCTGAGCGCCCGTGAGCGGGCGCTGGCCCGGGAGCGCCATCTGTACGAGGCGCTGCTCGCCCGCATCGCCGGGCAGTTGCAACCCCTGCAGACCACCGCGGGCGCCCTGGCCGAGCTCGACGTCCTGTGCAGCTTCGCCGAAAGGGCGGCGCAATTCGGCTACACCCGGCCGGTGCTGCAGGACGAGCCGGGCATGCGCATCATGGGTGGGCGACACCCGGTGGTGGAGCGGCTCCTGCCGGAACCGTTCGTTCCCAACGACCTGCATCTCGACGAAGGGCGGCGCATGCTGATCATCACCGGCCCCAACATGGGGGGCAAATCCACGTACATGCGACAGGCCGCCCTCATCGTGCTCATGGCCCACATGGGCAGCTTCGTACCCGCCGAGCGAGCGGTCATCGGCCCGGTGGACCGCGTCTTCACGCGCATCGGCGCCTCGGACGACCTCGCCTCCGGCCGCTCCACCTTCATGGTGGAAATGACCGAGGCGGCCAACATCCTCAACAACGCCACCGAGCAAAGCCTGGTCCTCATGGACGAGATCGGGCGCGGCACCAGCACCTTCGACGGACTCGCCCTGGCCTGGGCCTGTGCAGCGCACCTGGCCCGACACAACCGGGCCTTCACACTGTTCGCCACACATTATTTCGAGCTCACCCGGCTCGCCGAGGGGACACCAGGCGTGGCCAACGTTCACATCGACGCCGTCGAGCATGGAGACCGGCTCGTCTTCCTCCATGCCGTGCGCGACGGACCCGCCAATCAGAGCTTCGGCATCCAGGTCGCGCGCCTGGCGGGCGTCCCCGAACCGGTGATTCAGGAGGCGCGCGAGAAACTCCGCCAGCTAGAGTTGCAGAGCCTGGCCTCCCAGGAGCGTGGCGACGAGCATCAGGTTCAGCTCGGCCTGCCTCTGGAACCCACTCCGGGTGAGGAAGCCGTCCAGCTCCTGGCCGCCATCGACCCGGACGAGATCAGCCCACGTCAGGCCTTGGACCTCCTGTACCGCCTGAAGGCCGTGCTGAACTGACATCACCACGACCGGAAAGCGCAGCCGAAAGGCCGGTGCGCCGCGGCGCTCTCCAGAATGGGGTCAGTGACCGAACTCGCCCAGGGGCCGCTTGAAGGTGAAGTTCCAGGCCTGGCCCACCAGTTGATCGCCGGCCTCATGGGCATTGCCGCCCAGGGCCGAGAAGGGATAGGTCACGAGCCAGGTGGCAGCCCCCAGGACGACGGCCCCAAGCCCGAGCGGGCGCACCACCACGCCGTCGACCAGCATCGTCACCGGGTCCGGGCTGCGGCCCCGGTCGTAGCCCTGACCCGCATTGGCGACACCCGTGTCGGCGCAGACGATCACCAGTGCTGCCAGCACCCACACCTTGCATCTCTTCCTGATCACGGCCGCCCCCTGTTTGGCTGAAATGATCTCTGCTACGTTATGGGCCACCCATGGCCCTGTCAATGCCGGTCAGGGGCCGAACACGACCGCCGGCACCGCCGGTGTGACCGTTGGATTCACCATCCATTGGGACGCTATCGCCATGACTTTCGTCGTTACCGAAGACTGCATCCAGTGTAAATACACCGACTGCGTAGAGGTCTGCCCTGTGGACTGCTTCCACGAGGGGCCGAACTTCCTGGTCATCGATCCGGAAGAATGCATCGATTGCACGCTGTGTGAACCAGAGTGCCCCATCGAGGCCATCTATGCGGAAGAGGACCTGCCGCCCGATCAACAGCAGTTTCTGGAGATCAATGCGGAACTGGCCAAAGTCTGGCCGGTCATCACCAGCAAGAAGGACCCCCTGCCCGACGCGGACGAGTGGGCCGGCAAGCCCGGGAAGCTGAAGTATCTGCAGCGCTGAGAGTCGGTGTCCCGGCCTCGGCTTGCCCACGGCTGGACCCGGTGATTCGGACCGTTGGTCCGGCGCGGCGGGGTCCCTCACCAGCGCCATGTTAGCCTTGCGCCAGCGCTACTCGGCAGGACTCGAATCCCGAGGGCTCGACGGAGGCATCGCGGAAACGGGTCCGCTTGGATGGCGCGGTTTCCTATACACGGACGAGGCCCCACACGGGGTGCATCCGGCAGTTCCCCGACTCACGGGAGTCGAACGCGCAGCCGCCAGTCGACGTCATGCCCATCACCGCAATAGACCCCGACCCCCGGAATTGTCTCCTCGGGCCCCTGCTGGAGCAGGTGGAGCACATCGTCCTGGGGAAGCAACACCAGGTGGAGCTCGCCTTGGCCTGCCTGCTGGCCCGTGGACACCTGCTCATCGAGGACGTACCCGGGGTGGGCAAGACCACGCTGGCCCATGCCCTGGCCCGGGTGCTGGGGCTGCAATTCCAGCGCATCCAGTTCACCAGTGACCTGCTCCCCGCCGATGTGCTCGGGGTCTCCATCTACGAGCGCGAGACCGGCGCGTTCAGCTTCCATCCGGGCCCCATCTTTGCCCAGCTCGTCCTGGCCGACGAAATCAACCGGGCCACCCCCAAGACCCAGAGCGCACTCCTGGAGGCGATGGAAGAGGGACAGATCACCCTGGAAGGTGTGACCCGCCCCCTGCCGCGCCCCTTTTTCGTCGTCGCCACGCAGAACCCCGCCCACCAGATCGGTACCTTTCCCCTGCCCGAATCGCAGCTGGACCGCTTCCTCATGCGCATCTCCCTGGGCTACCCGGAGCCCCGGGCCGAACGGGCCCTCCTGCTCGGTGCCGACCGCCGTGAGCTGCTTGTGGGACTGGAACCGGTCCTGGAGCCCCCAGCACTGGAAGTCTTGCAGGACCGGGTGCCGGAGACGCACGTCTCCGAAGCGGTCCTGGACTACGTGCAGGCCCTGGTGGCGCGCACACGCCAGTCGGGCCTGTTCGAACACGGTCTGTCACCACGCGCCGCACTGGGGCTGCTGCGAGCGGCCCAGGCCTGGGCACACCTCAAGGGCCGCCAGTATGTACTTCCCGACGACGTGCAGGCCGTGTTCGAGCCCGTGGCCGCACACCGACTGCAGGCGCGCGGCGGTGCCGGGCGACCGGCGGGACCCGAGGCCATAC
>JALVEU010000215.1 GCA_027030565.1 Gammaproteobacteria bacterium
GCGAGTCTCACCCGGCTGCCTATAGCGGATGGCGCCGTGGACTGCGTGATCAGCCTCGCCGGGGTGCATCACATGAGCGAGGAGGACAAAGCAGGGTTCTACGGTGAGGTGCACCGGATCCTGCGCCCTGGCGGACGCTTCGCGCTGGCCGATGTCCATCGTGACTCACCCGTTGCCGGGTTTCTCAACGGTTTCGTCCATGAGCACAATCCCATGGGCCACGAAGGACTGTTCCTCGGGGAACATACCGCCGGGATGCTGGCCAAAGCCGGTTTTCACGTGGAGACCGCGCAGCGGCGTCACTACGCCTGGGTGTTCCCTTCCCTGCAGGCCATGGGGCATTTTTGCAGGCTGTTGTTCGGCATCGAGGCCGAGGACCGCATGGTCGTGGAGGCCATCGGTGAGCTGCTGGGTTTCGAGTGCCGCGGCCATAGCGTGCGCATGCACTGGGACCTGCTCGGCCTAGCCGCCGTTCGGCGGTGAGCCGCGGCCCAGCCCCGCGACTGGGGTGACCCGGGCTGCGCCCGCTGCCGGGCGCCTGCGCTAGAATGGGCCGCCCGGGAACCTCCCGAGATCCGAACTCCATACACACGGAACCCGTTGTCCCATTCCATGTCCGTAGCCTTGTTCGACCTCGACAATACGCTCCTGGACGGCGATAGCGACTACGAATGGGGTCGATTCCTGGTCGATCACGGCGTAGTCGACGGTGCGGAATACGAACGACGCAACCGGGAGTTCTACGCACAGTACCGTGCCGGCCGCCTCGACATCCATGCCTTCGCGGCCTTCGCCTATACCCCACTGGCCACACTGCCCATGGAGCGACTGCTCGCCCTGCGCGAGACCTTCCTGCGGGAGCGGATTCGCCCCATGATGCTCCCCGCTGCCCTGGCCCTGATCGCCGAACATCGGCGGCGAGGCCACCGCATTCTTGTGGTCACCGCCACCAACCGCTTCGTCACCGAGCCCATCGCCGCAGCGTTCGGTGCCGACGATCTCATCGCCACGGAACCGGTGTTCCGCAATGGGCGCTACGAGGCGCGGATCGCAGGGGTCCCAGCCTTTCGGGAAGGCAAGACGGTACGTGTGCGCCAATGGCTGGACCGGCACGGGGAGACGTGGGCGGACAGCTGGTTCTACAGCGACTCGCACAACGATCTGCCCTTGCTGGAAGCCGTGGATCATCCCGTAGCGGTGGATCCGGACGAGAAACTCGCCCAGGTAGCACGCCAGCGCGGCTGGCCGATCGTCACCTTGCGCGATGGCCGCACGGCCCGTGCGCTACACGGTTGACATGGACGAACGTACAGCCCGGCGCATGTTGGTCCGTTATTACCGGTGGCTACGCCGTTACGGTCTCAACGACTCACACAGCGGCAATGCCTCCCTGCGCTTGGGGGAATGCCTGCTCATCACACCCACCGGGGCCTGTGCCGACACCTTGCGGCCGGCCGATTTGGTCCTCGGGCCGCTGGAGGGCAGCCGCCCCCGCGGGGCGTCGCGAGACTGGGCGCTCCACCAGGCGGTCTATCTACGCCACCGACGGTTTACTGCAGTGCTCCACAGCCACTGTCCGCATGCCGTGGCATTGACCCTGGGGGGCGGTGATCTGGCGCCCGTGGACTTGGAGGGACAGCTGTACTTTCCACGGGTGCCGGCCGTCGACGTGGACGGCGACCGGTATGTCGAGGCGGCCCCCGAGCCGCTGGCACGCGCCCTGGATGACCATGGAATCGCCATCCTTCGCGGCCACGGGGTCTACGCAGCCGCCGGGGACTTGGACGAGGCCTACAAGCTCACCTGCTCCCTGGAGCAATCCGCGCGCATCGCATGGATCGCACGCGTTGGAGGCACCCTGCCATGAACGTGACGCCCGTTCGGCTCATGCGCCACCCCTTCCGACCGCCGGAAGGGAAGACGTGCCCGGCTTGGATCAGAGCAATCCAACTGCTATGCGCACTGCTGCCGTGGGTTCCACTACCCGGCGTGGTTCCCGCGGGCTTGGCAGACGAGTTCTACGTGGACCCCACCCACGGCAGCGACACGAACCCCGGAACGAAAGATCGGCCCCTGCAGACCCTGCGCGCGGCGTTGCGGCTCGTTCACGTTCGGGCACAGAAAGGCCAACGCTCGGACCGGATCGTGCTGCGGGGCGGGACGTACCGCATAGGCGAGACACTGGATCCCGGTAGGGCACTCTACTTCGTTGATCTGCGGGGCACCCCGGAACACTATGCGGAGATCACCGCAATGCCCGCTGCGCCGGGGGCCCAGGGCGCAGTACAGCGCAAGAGCGGCGCTTGGTACGAACAAGTAGTCATCGATGACTCTAGCGTAGTGGAGGGCCTTTGGACCCGGCTGTCCGAAGATCCCAAGATCTGGAAGCTCCGTGTCCCCTATCCCAAGTCGCGATGGGGTAAGACACCCCTGCACCGGCTCCTGGGGTCTGCTTCCGAGAGGTTGAACTTCGCACCTGCCATGATGCTGCAGGATGGGCTGCCCCTGGAATGGGTGCGCTCCTGGAAAGAAATCACACGCCCTGGACAGCGGTATTTCGACGCTGACGCCAACACCCTCTATGTCCGTCCCTATGGTGACGTGGACCCCAATACCGCCGTGTTTCGCACCTGGCCCGCCTACGCCAATCAGAAGCGCGGACGGCGAGTCTTTGGTGGCATCCTTGAATACGCGAGAATCCGCGGGCTGGAATTCCATCT
>JALVEU010000216.1 GCA_027030565.1 Gammaproteobacteria bacterium
TACTTCTCCAAACCGTATCCTGCGCGCGCTGCGGTTGGGGTGGCGGCGCTGCCCAAGGGCGCTGCAGTGGAGATGGACGCGGTCCTGTACCTGCCCCCGGACCAGGACTGAGCCTTGCGCGCGCGGCCCGGGTCCGCCCGGCTCCCCGACCCACAGGTCCCGGTCACGGCGCTGCGTGGCGCGGGTCCGGCGCTGACCGCGCGCCTGGAGCGTCTGGGGATCCGCACGGTGCAGGACCTGCTCTTCCACTTGCCCCTGCGCTACCAGGACCGCACCCGCGTCCGGCCCATCGGGGCCCTACGACCGCGCACCGAGGTCCTGGTCTGCGGCGTGGTGGAGCATGTCGAAACGGTACAGCGCCGGCGGCGGACCCTGCTGGTGACGCTGGGCGATGGCACCGGCAGGCTGGTGCTGCGCTTTTTCCACTTCCACACCGGATTCGCACAGCGGTTTCGGCGTGGACTGCGGCTGCAGGCCTTCGGCGAGGTCCGTGAAGGTCCGGTCGGGCCCGAGATGGTGCACCCGGAGCTGGTGTTCGGCGCGGGTTCGGGAACCCCGGACCATGCACGGCTCACGCCGGTGTATCCGACCACCGAAGGCCTGAGTCAGCGCAGTCTGCAGCGCCTGACCAGCGAGGCCCTGGCCGGTCTTCGTGATGGCCGCTGGGCCCTGCGGGACTGGTTGCCGGAAGACCTGTTGCCCGACACGCTGCACCTGAAGCTGGCGCAGGCCCTGGAAATCTTGCACGCGCCCCGGCCGGAAGACGACGTGGCCGCCCTGGTGGCAGGGACGCATCCGGCCCGCCGTCGGCTGGCCTTCGAGGAGCTGCTCGCCCATCAGCTGGCCTTGGTGCGTCTGCGCCGCCTGGCCCGTAGCCACCCGGCGCCGGTCCTGGAGGCCGGATCCCGGGACCTGGTGACCCGCTTCCTGGCTCGGCTGCCGTTTTCCCCCACGGCCGCGCAGCGCCGGGTGACCGGCGAGATCCTGCAGGACCTCGCCCGGCCGGTGCCCATGCTACGCCTGGTCCAGGGTGACGTGGGTTCGGGCAAGACCGTCGTGGCCGCCGTGGCCTGCCTGCGCGCAGTGGAATCGGGCTTTCAGGCGGCGGTCATGGCCCCCACCGAACTGCTGGCCGAACAGCACTTCGCGGCGTTCGAGCAGTGGATGGCACCGCTGGGTCTGCACGTGGTGCGCGTGTCGGGCAGACAGGCCGCGGCGCAGCGTCGCCGGGTGCTGGAAGCGCTGGCCACGGCCGAGGCCGATGTCGCGGTGGGCACGCACGCCCTGTTCCAGGACCAGGTCCGCTTCGCCCGTCTGGGGCTGGTGGTGATCGACGAGCAGCATCGATTCGGAGTCCACCAGCGCCTCTCGCTGCATCGGAAGGGGGCCACGGGCGGCAGCGTGCCGCATCAACTGGTCATGACCGCCACGCCCATCCCACGCACCTTGGCCATGACCGCCTATGGGGATCTGGACTATTCCGTGATCGACGAGCTGCCTCCAGGGCGCAGCCCGGTGCAGACCGTCGTGCTGCCGGACACGCGCCGCGCCGAAGTGTTGGACCGGGTGAGCCGGGCCTGTGCGGCGGGGCGTCAGGCGTACTGGGTGTGCACCCTGGTGGAGGAGTCGGAGGCGCTGCAGTGCCAGGCCGCCGAAGAGACCGCACGCCGGCTGCGCGAGTCGCTGCCACAGCTCTCCGTGGGGCTGGTTCACGGACGCATGTCGCCGGCGGACAAGGATCGGACCATGGAGGCGTTCAAGGCGGGCGGGCTCCAGCTCCTGGTCGCCACCACGGTGATCGAGGTGGGCGTGGACGTGCCCAACGCCTCACTCATGGTCATCGAGAACGCCGAGCGTTTGGGCCTTGCCCAGCTGCACCAGTTGCGCGGCCGCGTGGGGCGGGGCAGCGAGCGCAGCGCCTGCGTGCTGATGTATCACCCACCGCTGTCCGAGCTGGCGCGCCGGCGCCTGCAGGCCATGCGCGAGACGACCGACGGCTTCGAAATCGCGCGCATCGACCTGGAGCTGCGCGGGCCGGGCGAGGTCCTCGGGGTGCGCCAGACGGGCCTGTTGAATCTGCGCGTGGCGGACTTACTGCGCGACCGGGACCTCCTGCCACAGGTGGCGCGTGCGGCTCGCCTGCTCGCGGGCCGCCACCCCGGCCCGGCCGAGGCGCTCGTGGAGCGTTGGGTGGGCGCCGGGCTGCGCTTCGCGCAGGTGTGAGGGGACCGGTTTTCCCGCGTTTCCTGCGGGGTTGAGCGGTTTCGGCCCTGGGCTATACTTGCCGGCTCAGTGCGTGCGGCTTGATGCGCGCATCCCGTGTCCAGAGCAGGAGAGGTTCCATGGCTGAAGTGGCCAAAGAACAGATCGAGGCGTTGCTGAAGGAGATCCAGGATCCCTACGTGGGCAAGGACCTGGTGGCCAGCAAGGCCGTCAAGGACATCCAGATCGAGGGCGGCAGGGTCCGGGTGAAGATCGTGCTGGGCTATCCGGCCAAGGGCTTCAAGGACGAGCTGGCCCGCCAGGTCCAAGAGAAACTCTCCGCCCTGGAGGGGGTGGAGTCGGTGGACGTGGACGTCTCCTGGAAGATCGAGCCGCATTCGGTCCAGAAGAGCCTCAAGCCGCTGGAGAACATCAAGAACGTCATCGCCGTAGCCTCGGGCAAGGGGGGTGT
>JALVEU010000217.1 GCA_027030565.1 Gammaproteobacteria bacterium
AGACAGCCCAGCGGACCGGCGCATCAAGTATGTCACCAGCAACTCCAGCGTGGCCGACATCCGCAACACGGTGCGCAACCTGCTGCATCTGCCGCCCGAGTACTTCACCAACCGCATCTTGCGCCTGGCCCTGTTCCGCGACGAGGTTGGGCGCGAGGCGGCCGGCGACATCGCCGAGCGCCTGGGCCATGCCTTCCTCGACGGCCTGGACGAGGCCATCGCCCAGTACCGCCGCGAAGGCAAGGTCTACTACGCCTTCCGCTGCCGCTTCCGGGATCCGGACAACGCCGATCGACTGCTCACGCACATCCGGCGAGGCGACCGGCGCATGCACGTGGTGGAGACCCGCCGCTACCAGGAAGGGCGCTATACGGTGCTGGAATTCCGCAAGGTCTACGACGACATGACCGGCCTGCTGGCTCACCTGATGCGGGGTGGCCAGGTGTTCGACTGAACCGGGTCCGACTCGGGAGCAGACAAGGGGGGCGACAGTGGGCAGCGTTGCCTCGCTTCGGGCGCTGTCCCAAACCCGATCCCCGTGCGCTTCGGTTATCCTAGTGCGCCTTCGCGACCCCCCGAACGGAACGAACCCGATGCCCGACAGCTTCCAGACGCTGGACACCCTGACCAGTGGCGGCCGTGACTTCCGGTTCCACCGCCTCACTGCAATCCCCGGCACCGAGCGCCTACCGTTTGCGATCCGCATCCTCCTGGAGAACCTGTTGCGACACGAGGACGGCGAGACGGTGCGGCCCGCCGACATCGAGGCCCTGGTGCAGTGGGACCCGCAGCAACGCGAGCCGCGCGAGATCGCCTTCCGCCCGGCCCGCGTGCTCATGCAGGACTTCACCGGCGTGCCGGCCGTGGTGGACCTGGCCGCCATGCGTGACGCCATGCAGGCCCTGGGGGGCGACCCCCGGCGCATCAATCCGCTGCAGCCCGCCGAGCTGGTCATCGACCACTCGGTGCAGGTGGACGCCTTCGCCCGCCCCGACGCCTTCGAGATCAACGCCGAGCGCGAGTTCGAGCGCAATCGCGAGCGCTACACCTTCCTCAAATGGGGGCAGAAGGCCTTCGACAACTTCAAGGTGGTCCCCCCGGACACGGGCATCGTGCACCAGGTCAATCTGGAATATCTGGCCCGCGTGGTCTTCACCGGGGAGCAGAACGGCGAGCTCTGGGCCTATCCCGACACCCTCGTGGGCACCGACTCGCACACCACCATGATCAACGGGTTGGGGGTGCTGGGCTGGGGCGTGGGCGGCATCGAAGCCGAGGCCTCCATGCTCGGACAGCCCATCTCCATGCTGGTCCCGCAGGTCGTGGGCGTGCGCCTGAGCGGCCGGCTGCCCGAGGGCGCCACCGCCACGGACCTGGTCCTGCGCATCGTCGAGCTGCTGCGCCGGCTCGGCGTGGTGGGCAAGTTCGTAGAGTTCTTCGGCCCCGGCCTGGACCACCTCTCCCTGGCCGATCGGGCCACCCTGGCCAACATGGCCCCTGAATACGGGGCCACCTGCGGGCTGTTCCCCATCGACGCCGAGACCTTGGCCTATTTGCGCCTGACCGGGCGCAGCGAGGATCAGGTGGCACTGGTGGAGGCCTATGCCCGCGCCCAGGGCATGTGGCGTGCGGGCGAAGGCGCCGACGCCCAGTACAGCCAGGTGCTGGAGGTGGACCTCGGCACCATCGAGCCGGCGCTCGCCGGCCCCCGCCGCCCCCAGGATCGCGTGCCCCTGCGCGAAGCCGGCCGTGCGTTCGGCAAGGCCCTGGCCGAGCTCAAGGCCGAGCGCGACATCCCGGACAGGGGCCCGGCCCGGGTGGTGCTCGAAGGAGAACCGGTGACCCTGGCCGACGGCGCGGTGGTCATCGCGGCCATCACCTCTTGCACCAACACATCCAACCCCTCGGTGATGATCGCCGCCGGCCTGGTGGCCAGAAAGGCGGCCGAGCGCGGACTGACCCGCAAGCCCTGGGTCAAGACCTCGCTGGCGCCCGGCTCGCGGGCGGTCACGGAATACCTGCGGACCGCCGGGCTCCTGGAGCCCCTGCACACCCTCGGCTTCGACCTGGTGGGCTACGGCTGCACCACTTGCATCGGCAACTCGGGTCCCCTGCCCGAGGCGGTGAGCCGGGCCATCCGTGAACACGAACTCGCCGTGGTCTCGGTGCTCTCGGGCAACCGCAACTTCGAGGGCCGCGTCCACCCCGAGGTCCGCATGAACTACCTGGCCTCGCCTCCCCTGGTGGTGGCCTACGCCATCGCCGGACGCATGGACCTCGACCCCTACAGCGACCCCTTGGCCACCGACCCCCAGGGCAATCCCGTCTATCTGCGCGACCTTTGGCCCAGTCAGCGTGAGATCGCCGAGGCCGTGGCCCAGGCCGTGCGGGCCGACCAGTTCCGCAAGTCCTACGCCGAGGTCTTCAAGGGCGATGCGCGCTGGCAGGCCTTGGAGGCCGACGAGGGCCTGCTCTATCCCTGGCCCGAGTCCACCTACATCGCCCGCCCGCCCTTCTTCGAAGGTCTGGGCGCCGAGCCGGAGCCGGTGGGCGACATCCTGGGTGCCCGGGTTCTGGCCCTGCTGGGCGATTCCGTGACCACCGACCACATCTCCCCGGCCGGGGCCATCAAGCCCGACAGCCCCGCCGGTCAGTGGCTCATCGCCC
>JALVEU010000218.1 GCA_027030565.1 Gammaproteobacteria bacterium
GGCGACGAAGATCACCATGTTGTACCCGAAGTTCTTCCACACGGCCATGAGGATGATGGCCGGCATCGCCCAGCGGGGATCGCCGAGCCAGTCGATGGGCCTGATGCCCAGCAGGCCCAGGCCGTAATCGATCAACCCCCCACCGGGCTGGTACAGATAGCGCCAGACCACGGCCACGGCAACCAGGGTGGTGACCACCGGTAGGAAAAACACGCCACGGAAGAAGACCCGGAAGCGCAGGAGTCCCGAGTTGACTAGGAGTGCCGCAGCCAGAGAGACCACGATGGAGAGCGGGCCTCCCACCAGCACGAAATAAAACGTGTTGCCCAGGGCCTTCCAGAACAGCGGGTCCTGCAGCAACCGCGCGTAGTTGCCCAGGCCGACGAAGCGCAGCCGATGCAGATCGCCCAAGGCATAGATGTCGAAGTCGGTGAAGCTCAGGGCCAGAGCCGCGAGCACCGGAAGAAAAAAGAACACGGCGATCATGGTCAGCGCCGGCGCCAGGAACAGCCAGGCCGCCCAGCCATACCCGGGCAGGTGGGGGCGGGGAGTCATCGCGCCCCACCCCCGCTGGCGCGTGTGCGGTCCAGCAGCCAGCGGCGCTTCTCGAGGATGGCGTCCACGTCGCGGTCCAGGCGCTCCAGGGCCTCGTCCACGTCGAGCCGGCCGCGCACCGTGGCCTCTCCGTACTGGGCGATCTTGTCCGCGATGCGCTCCCACTCCGGGATGCGCGGTGTGGGGCGAACGTGCTGCAACTGGACCCAGAATGCCGCGGCCCGCGGGTCCTCGTGCAACCGGCTCCGGGTCCAGGCGCCGCGGTGTGAGGGCAGGTCTCCGGTCAGGTGGTAGAAGGCCAGTTGCTGTTCGGGGGCGAGGAGGAACTCCACCAAGGCCCAGGCCGCATCGGCATGGTCGGTGGTGGCCGAGACGGCCAGGCTCGCCCCGCCGGCCAGGGACACGGAGGGGCGCCCCGGCGCCGGTGCCGGTATCGGTGCGGCGGCCCAGGCATCGCGCAAGTCTTCGGGCAGCCGGCGGTCGAGCTCACGCATACTCCAGGGGCCGCTCAGGAACATGGCGAAGCGCCCTTCACCGAAGGCCCGGTACAAACCGGCCGTCTCGCTCTGGGAACGAACGGGGGCCAGGCCCGAGCGGAATAGGTCCACCCACAGCGCGAAGGCGCGCCGGAACTCGGGTGCCCGGAACGCCCCGTAGCGGTCGTCGTCACGCAGCAGTGTGGCCCCCAAGCCCATGGCGAAGATCACCGGGGCGGTCCAGTCTCGGACCGGCAAGAAGATGGCGTAACGTTCTCCGCGACCCTGATCGCGCAGCCTGCCCAGGGCTTCCAGCCACGCCGCCCAGATGTCGGGCATCGCTGTGTAACCGGCCTCGGCGAGTAGGTCGCTGCGATAGTAGAGCAGTCGGGTGTCCACGTACCAAGGCAGGGCCCAGAGGCGGCCATCGACGCGATTGGTGGCCAGGATTCCGGAGAAGAAGTCCCCAGCGGTGAGCACGGCCGAGCGCTGCAATGCGGACTCCAGGGGCCTGAGGGCATGCAGGGCCACGAACTCGGGCACCCAGGTATTGCCGAGCTGGAAGATGTCCGGCAGGGTGTCCCCGGCGAAGGCGGTGAGCAGCTTCTCGTGGGCGGCGCTCCAGGGAATCTGCTGGATGCGCACGCGGATGTTCGGGTGGGCCCGTTCGAAGCGCGAGACGAGGTGCTGCACCTGCTCGCCTTCGGTCCCCATGGCCCAGAAATCCAGCACGATCCCGGTGCGCGGCTCACGGCCACAGCCGCCGACCAGCACCAGCAGCAGAGCGCCCAGGCTCAGGGCCAGATGCCGCGGGCGCAGTGTGCCGCTCACGGGGTCGGCTCCGGCGCCACGATCGTCCGGCCGCTGCAGTCGAACAGGTACAGGCGGGCGGGATCGAAGTGCAGCACCAGCCGTTGGCCCATGTCCACCGACCGGTGCACCGGCACCCGGGCCACTAACTGATCCGAGGCCCCCGCGGCTGCATCGAGGGTGATCTCCGGAAGACGCCCGTAGACCAGCCGCTCGTGGCCGATGGATTCGGTTCCGGTCACCTGGACTTCCAGCCCGGCCGTGGTGGTTCGTTGCGCAGACGTCCCGGGCACGGTCAGGGCCTCGGGGCGCAGGCCGGCCAAGCAGGGCCGGGCGGCTTCGCCGGCTGCCTGGAACCGTGCCCTGGCGTGGGCCGGCAACGGCAGAGACTGGGGCCCGACGCGCAGGCACTGCCGGTCCGCATCCCAGGCCACCGGGAAGACGTTCATCCCCGGCGAACCGAGAAACCGGGCCACGAAGGTGTTGGCCGGGCGATCGTACAGGGCAAGCGGGGCGTCCACCTGCTGCAGTACACCCTGATCGAGAACGGCGACGCGCCGACCTAGGGTCATGGCCTCCACCTGGTCGTGGGTGACATAGAGCGTGGTGACACCGATACGTGCCTGCAGGGCCGCGATCTCGGCGCGGATCTGGACGCGCAGCCGGGCATCCAGGTTGGACAGTGGCTCGTCCATGAGGAAGACACGAGGCTGGCGTACCAGGGCGCGACCCATGGCCACACGCTGCCGCTCACCACCCGAAAGCTGTGCAGGCCTGCGCTCCAGCAGCCGGGTCAACTCCAGCAGGGCAGCCGTCTCCTGC
>JALVEU010000219.1 GCA_027030565.1 Gammaproteobacteria bacterium
ATCAACAGGGAATAGACCACTGCCCAGCCCTCTTCGGTCCAGCCCAATTTGTCATGGGCCCATTCGGCCACCGTGATGTAGTCGGTCAGTCCCTCACCGAAGACCACCGGATCGATCCTCTCCTGAAGCAGGGTGTAGGGCAGATAGCCGACATAGAATCCGGGCAGGGCCGCCAGGGCAGTGGTGTATCCCAGGCCCAGACGGGCGTATGTCCGGACTTCGCAGCCGATCATCAGCACGGCGCCGGCGCCGAGCAGCGGGCCGCCGAGAATGTGGCCCCAGTAGAGCCCGGCCTCGCCGGAGGCATTGGGAATGGTGCCGTCGCCCCAGATCCAGGAGTAGAGGATGAAAAGGTTGAGGGTGACGATGGCGACCATGAATCCCTGCAGGGGAAGCATGCTGCGGAACATGCGATAGGTGCAGTCCGGTACGCCACACCGCTTGTAGAAGCCGTGACTGGTCAGACAGGCCTCCGGCGCCATCACCGAGCACTCGGTACCGAAGCCGGTCTTGGCGATGCCGACACCCAGCAGGATACCCGATGCGGCCAGCCAGGCCACTTCGCTCCAGCCGATCTGCGATATTGCCCCAGCAACATTACCGGTCAAGCCATACCAGGTCGGTATGGCGAGAAAGGCGATCAGCAACCCGGTCAGAAACAAATGCAGGGGGTCTTTCCACGGAGAATAATCCGGTCGATAGCCGGGGTTGGGATTGTCGGGGTCTGCGCTGTTGGCTCTGGAGACCGCCAGGGTTTCCTGGTGGCGGAGGTAGCCGCCCCGGCCGGTCGCGGTAACCACCTTGAAGGCGAGAAAGGCGAAGGGGATGCCGCTCAGCAGGACGACCCAGGAGGCGATGCTCATGGAGGGAATGCCGCCAAGGAAGTGATGGGTGGTGCAGCCCGCCGCGATGCGGGTGCCGAACGAAAATATGAGACCGCCGATGAAGGCCAGCAGGAGCATTCCCTTGTCGTAGTAGACCCAGTCACGCGATTCGCGTTCGGCCACGCCGACGAGCCGCGCTCCCAGGATGGCGAACAGGATGAACCAGTAGATGCCGGGCTCATAGACGCGCGCGACCCAGTCCACGTCGAACACCTTCTGTTCGACAACGCCGAACATCTGGGCCAGGCCGGTTGTGACCACGATGAACATGTCGTAGTGATAATAGAAAACGATCTCTGCCAGCCCGACGAACAGGCCGCCCAGCCAGAAGGGCCATTGCTCGCGGACGAGTCTTCTTGCAAGCGTACGCATGGGATGGGTTCCGCCGTGAGGTATGGGGGTGTGCTGGGTGGGTAGAGGCGGACCTGATTCAGGTCCGCCTCAGCTGCGTTTACAGTCCTTCCACCGGTTTCTTGCGCTTGGTCCATTCGTGCATGGAGCCGTCGTACAGCTTCGCCTGCCGGTTGCCCATCAGCTCGTGCAGCACGAACCAGTGGCCGCTGCTCAGGTGTCCGGAGTCACAGTAGGTGATGCTAGGGGCCTTGGGGTCAATGCCCTTGGCCTTCATCAGCTTCGCCAGCTTGTCTGCGGGCTCGAAGGTGGCAGCAACTTCACCCTTTACCAGGAGGGGGTGGGGGAAGTTCTTGGCGCCGGGGATATGCCCGGGGGCATAGACATAGGCCTTCTTGTAGGTGCTGCCCAGATAGAAGTCTTCGGTACGACCGTCGATCAACTGAGTGCCATCCTGGATGGCCTTTTCCACGTCGGCGGTGGTGGCGAGGATGCTGGTATTGGGGCCTTTGGCCACCCAGTTTCCCGGCTTGGGCTTCGACTTGTCACGGGTCAGGGGATGGCCGGCGGCTGCCCAGGCGGCGGTGCCGCCGTCGAGAATGGCCACGTTGTCGTGCCCCCAGTACTTCATTTGCCAGTAGAGGCGCGTGCCGAAGGTGACGTCCTTCGAGCCGGCACCTTTCATGGCGATGATGACGGCGTCGCCGTCGTTCACTCCATGCTCGCGCATGAGCTTTTCCATCTCTTCTTTGGTGGGTACCAGCTTGATCAGATCGACGCCATCTTCGCTGCGCTTTGCCCGTACATGCTTGAAGTTGACCAGGATCGCACCGGGGATATGTCCCGTTACCTGGATGCCGGCACCCTTCTTGGCGCCGCAGCCCTGCATGCCCGCGATCTTGCCGCCCTTCTTGGGCTTGGCGGTGAAGCTCTTGGTGTCCTTGCGGACATCGAGGATGACCACCTCGTTCTTGTGCTTGGCCAGCCAGTCGGGGCCCACCAGCGGGCCGGGTACCTGAACCGCCCAGGCCCGCCCACCGAGCAGGCCGACGGAAAACAGCAGCATCGCTGCCTGGATGATGATTCTTTTCATGGATTCCTCCTTATGGGGTTGGGTCTTGTCGTGACGCCACGCAAGTGGCAGGTGACAACTCAGCGAGAATCGTGCCAGTAGTGGAGGTCCGTAGAATCAGTCAGTTATGTCCGGGCGGCATCTGCAGGCGAGTTGCATTTTGCAAGCCCCTTGCAGATTGCAACGATCATTCCCGGAGTTTGCGATGCAGGGTCGAGGGGTTGATGCCCAGCCTGCGGGCCGCCTCGGTCTTGTTGTTGTTGCACCGGCGCAGGGTCTGCTCGATCCAGATCCTCTCGACCTCGGCGAGTGTCAGCTCGGGTGGCAGATCCACCGGCAATGCGGTGTTTCCTGTCGATGGAGCCAGTTCGGGCGGCAACAGGGATGGGTCGATGGTCTCGCCCGGGCAGAGGATGGCCATGCGGGTGACCAGGTTCTCCAGCTCACGGACGTTGCCCGGCCAGTTATGGCCTTCCAGGGCCCGGCGCACCGGTTCGGAAAACTGTCGGGCATGAGTCCCCAGCCGCTTTCGGGCCTGCGCAAGGAAATGTCGGGCGAGTGGAAGGATATCCGCCCGGCGCTCCCGCAGGGGCGGGATGGTGATGGGGAAGACATTGAGCCGGTAGAACAGGTCCTGGCGGAATGCGCCCTCATCGACGGCGGCCTGGAGTGGCTGGTTGCTGGCCGCCACGATACGGACATCCACCGAGAGCGGGGACTGACCCCCGACACGCACCAGGGTCTGCTCCTGGACGAACTGCAGCAGCCGGGTCTGGATCTCCGGCGAGGCGCTGTTGATCTCGTCGAGGAAAAGGGTGCCGCGGTCGGCCAGTTCGAGCAGCCCGCGCTTGCGCTCATTGGCGCCGGTAAAGGCACCCTTCTCGTGTCCGAAGAGTTCACTTTCCGCAAGGCTGGCGGCCACCGCCCCGCAGTTGACGGGGAACCAGGGGCCTTCCCGCCGGGGACTAAGATCGTGGATGAGTCGCGCCACCAGGTTCTTGCCGGTGCCGGTCTCCCCCTGCAGCAATACCGGCACGTCCATATGGCTCACCCGCTCGCACAGGTCTAGGACCTCGCGCATGGCCTGGCTCTCGGCGATCAGGGGAGGGCTGTCGCTGTCCAGCAGCTCGATCCGCCTGAGAGCGGCATCGAACCGCCGTTGCTGTTGCAGCAGGTCATCGATGCGTTGCAGGACCTGGGCGATCTGATCGCTCTCGAAGGGCTTGGTGAGGAGGTCGAGTGCCCCTGCCCGGAAGGCGGCCACCACGTCGGGGATCGTGGCGAAGCCCGTGATGAGGACGGCGGGCATTTCGGGCGAGCGTGCCAGGGCCTCCTGGATGATGGCGACGCCGTCGCCGTCGGGCAGGCGCAGATCGGTGAACAGGGCGTCCGGCGGCCGTTGAGCGAGGGCGGTTCGCGCGTGTTCCACGTCGTGACAGGTACGGGCGGAGAAGCCCGCATCGCGCGCCAGGGTGGCAAGCAGGTCTGCCATCGGCACATCGTCCTCGACGATCAGGAGGTCCCAGTGCATGTTCAGTTATCCTCCGGCGGCAGGCACCCGTATCCGAAAGGTGGAGCCGGCATCGTCGCTGGCCTCCAGCCGGATGTCTCCCTGCATCTCCCGCAACAGCACCTGTGCCAGATGCAGGCCCAGCCCAGTCCCCTTGCCCGGCTCCTTGGTGGTGAAGAAGGCATCGAAAATGCGGTCGCCCAACGCAGGATCGATCCCGCAGCCATCGTCTGCCACCCGCAGGTCGATATACTCGCCCCTGGCTGCGACCGCGATGATCACGTGTTCCGCCCCGGCCTGAACCGCATTGGTCAGGAGGTTGAACAGCACATGCTCCAGGGCGGCCGGGTCTCCCAGGGCGAACAGGTGCGCAGGACACTGCACCTCGATGGACGCCAGGCCCCGCTGCCGCAGTACCGGCGATGTCAGGCGTACCGTGTTGTGAACGATCTCCGACAGGTCGAAGCGGATCAGCCGCGCCTGGGGTGGTCGCACCGCGGTCAGCAGGTTGTTGACGATGTCACGACACAGCCGGGCCTGTTGTTCGATGGTCTGCAGTTTGGACTGGTTCTCGCCCTGGTCGTGTCGCCGCGCGAGCTGGGCATAGCCGAGTATGTTTCCCAAGGGCGTGTTGAGCGAATGGGCCAGGCCGGCGGCCATCTGGCCCACCGTGGCCAGGCGCTGCTCCCGCATCAGCCGCTCGAGGGCGTCGTGTGCCTGGGCTTCGGAAACCTCCCTGGCGGAGAGATGTTCCTGTACCTCGCGGCAGAGTCGAGAGAAGGTCGAGGAGATCATTCTCAGCTCTTCCGGCAGGGGAGCATCGCTGGGCGGGCAGCGACGGCTGATCAGGGGGTTGTAGGACTCGGCCAGTCGCTGGATGGGCTGGACCACGAAACGGCGCATGGACCAGCGGGTCAGCCACAGGATGGCGAGCAGCAGCAGTGCCAGCCCGCTGATCGACCAGGCCATGAGGGAACGCAGCAGCGTGGTGACGTGACTGCGGTCATATCGCAGGATCACCTCGCCGAGCCGTGAATTGGCCGCCAGTATAGGCTGATGGATCCGCAGGATCGGGTCCGATGGATCGGGAGCCGGGTCGCCGGCCTCGGCGAGCACCCGCCCCTGATTGTCGCGGATGGCCAGGTAGCGCAGCCGCGGGGACTGTGACAGGTCGGCCACGTAGCGCTCCAGGGTGCCATAGTCATAGATCAGGAGGGCATCCACCGAAACCACGCTGAGCTGGTGCGCCAGGCTCTGGGCCTTGTCCCGCAGGGCATCGTCCAGGACCTTGGCCATGCCCTGATAGGCCAGTGTTCCCAGTACCACTCCCAGCAGGAGCAGCCCGGCCCCCAGTATCAGTGTGAGCTGTGCCGAAAGCGTCAGGTTATGTTTCACCATGGCCAGGGTCCGTCATAGGCATGGCGCTCGATGATCTTCACCACCTGTTCGACCTGACCGGAAAGGACGTGATCGGGAGCAGCGAAGGCGATGCTGCGTGGTTGGTTTTCCGTGGCGGCCTGTTGGTAGCGCAACAAGGCATCCTGAATTGCTCCGCGGGCCGCTGTATCGAGACCGGGGCGGGCAACGATCAAGTGTGGTGGCAACGGGGGTGAGGTGGCGAGGATGCGCAGTCCGGGCTCGCGGGCGAGATATTGCCTGGCCACGTCCAGGCGCAGGCCGCCGGCATCGAAGTCGCCGTGCAGGACCGCCAGTGCCACGCGCTCATGGCGCCCTAGGAAGGCATAGTCCTTTAGATGGTGCAGGTCGATGCCGTGCTGCAACAGCAGCACCCTGGGCACATAGTGGCTGCTGTAGGAATGGTGTGCCCCGAAGGCCATCAGCCGCCCGGAGATGTCATTCAGAGTGCGGAGCGGGCTGCCCTTGCGGCTCACAATGACGCTGCGGTAGGTGGCCTGACCGTCGATGACCTCTTCTGCGAGGGGGATGAGCTTCTCTCTGGCATCCTTCAGGTAAAAGGCCTGGGCGCGCAGGAAAGGGGTGGGGCCCATGTAGGCCAAGTCCGCCTGGCCGCTGGTGATACGCCGAATCTGGTCGATATAGGTGCGCGCGATCTCGAGTTTCACCGGCTTCCCCAGTGCCTCGGTGAGATAGCGTGTCAGTGGCCCGAACCGCTCCAGAAGACGTGATGGCGTATCGAACGGATGTACCAGCAGGACCAGACCCGGAGGGGCCTCGGGCGGAGGCGGGCTTTCAGTCGGCTCCGGCGCCTCTGGTTCACAGCCGGCAAGCAACAGCGCCAGCAGTATCGGCGCGACCAGCAGCCAGCGAGGGGATCGACCTACTTGCATCGATAGGGGGCTTCCGCGGCAGCCCCGCAGGTGACCCGGTACAGCTCGTAATCCGATGTTCCGCTCGCTTTCAATGCGTCCTTCAGACGGCGCAGTGCCTCCCTGTCCAGTTCCTCGCTCAGCGTGCGGATGAGATAGGGGTAGACCCGGTCATGATAGTCGGCATCGGGAAAGACCGCGAGATCCACGCTCACCGATGCATCTGCTGGCAGTGATACCGCCAGCAAGCGCTGCTCAGCGGGTGCCAGGCGGGTATCGGAGATCTCGCGCCACCCGTCGGATGGTGTCCAGTCCATCCGCCGGTGGATCTGCCATGTCCCGAGTGTCTGGCCATTGTCCAGGCGGGTAACGCGGAGCTGCAGCCGTGGGGTGATATAGGTGGGGACGAAATGACCCGCTCCCCTGTTGAGCAGTTCCATCCGGATGCCATCGGATGTCCGCTCGACCGTTAGCGACAAGGCCCGCCTCACCGTGGCGGGATCGTGGATCCCCCGGAAGCCATGATAGCCCGCCGCCATGTGACAGGCCTGGCAGGTAACCCCGAGCTGGCCATAGCGGGAGCTGCGCCACTCCTCGAGGGTGTTTTCCAGTAGCTTGCCATTGACAGCTACGTCGCCGGGCTCGAATTGGTGGCAGGGCCCGCAGAACTCAGCCTTGCTGAAGCGTCGGTCGCCCACGATCGGGCCATGGGGTGTCTCGACGAGATTTCGCGGACCCAGGACCTTTCCTTCTCTAACGTGGCAGGCGATGCAGCCAACCGCCTCGTTTCCCGCTTCCAGTATGCTGAGATCGATTTCGTCTGTTTTGGCTGCAATGGGCGCGTGGCATTCCAAGCATACCCGGACTGTTGCATCATCAAAGGTCTTGAGCTGCCCGGCCACCCCTGGGGATAGGGCCTGGGCATGTCGGGAAGTGCGCCATTGCTCATAGAGGCGTGGGTGGCAGTTGGCACACTGCGCTGATCGGGTAAATGCTGCCGGGGCGGTGGACGGCGATTTATCTGATGAAATGAGAGGTGGGGCCGCCAGCGTGGTGAGCGTCCCTGCCCATAGAACGACAGGGAGCAGCAGATATCGGAAGACCGGAGGAGTGGGCAGAGAATGCCCCCGGTGCAGCATGGTGGTTCTGCTGATCAGCCGCAGCAGCCACCTCCATTGTTATCGCTATCACCACTGCAGCAACCTTTATCGGCTTCGCCCGCAAGCCAGCTCTCGATCATTTCCTTGCTAGGAACGCCACCGGCATGCACGAGCCGGCCATCGACGACGACGCCCGGAGTGGACATCACGCCATAGCTCATGATCCTGGGCAAGTCCTCGACCTTTTCAAGCTCGATCTCGACGCCCTTGGCCTTTGCGGCCTCCTCGATCAGCTGCAATGTCGTCCTGCAGTTGGCACAGCCGGTGCCCAATACCTTGATGTTTTTCATCGATCGTTTCCTCACGTATGACAAATCGAAAACACCCTGCCCCGCTTGCGGAGGAGGGCTGGTGTGAGGGTAGCCAACCCCCTCACCCTAGCCCTCTCCCCCAAGGGGGAGAGGGGACCAATGGCGCGCAGCTTCTCGAGCTAGCACAGACCCATGTCGGGGTGCTTGGCGGCGATACCCGAGGCCAGCGAAACCAGAGCAATGCCGGACGCGTGTAGTTCGGGTGCGGAGATGCGGTTCCCCCTCACAAGACAGCGTTGAACAGGAATCCCACCAGCAGGATGCCGCTGCCGACCACGCCCACGAAGGTGGCGATCAGAGGCAGCTTGAGCACCTTGCGCAGGATCAGCATCTCGGGCAGCGACAGGGCGATGACGCTCATCATGAAGGCCAGTGTGGTCCCAAGCGCGGCCCCCTTGCCGATCAGGGCCTCCACGATGGGGATGATGCCGGCCGCGTTGGTGTACATGGGGATGCCCAGCACCACCGCGGCGGGCACCGACCACCAGGCGTCCTTGCCCATGATCGAGGCCATGAAGTCCTCGGGCACGTAGCCATGAATAGCCGCGCCCACCGCGATCCCGACGACCACGTAGGGCCAGACCTTGCCCACGATCTCCTTCACGTGATGCAGGCCGGCACCCAGGCGCTGCGCCCAGGTGAGCGCCCCGCCCGTGGCGGGGGTGGCGTTGCCCACGTGGATCTCGCGCACCCAGTCCTGCAGGTGGCGCTCCATGCGAAGCTTGCCGATGACCAGGCCGGCCACGATGGCCACGCCCAGGCCGGTGGCCAGGTAGAGGGCCGCGATCTGCCAGCCGAACAGGCCCAGCAGGAGGGCCAGGGCGATCTCGTTGACCATGGGTGCCGAGATCAGGAAGGAGAAGGTCACCCCCAGCGGCACCCCTGCAGAAAGAAAACCGATGAACAGGGGCACCGCCGAGCAGGAGCAGAAGGGGGTCACGATGCCCAGCAGTGCGGCCAGGGTGTTGCCCACACCCAGCCGCTTGCCGGCCAGTAGCGCGCGGGTGCGTTCCGGCGAGAAGAAGGTCTGCACGACGCCGATCAAGTACACCACACCGGCCAGCAGCAGGAAGACCTTGGGGGTGTCATCGGCGAAAAAGTGCACCGCCTCCCCGAGGCGCGTGTCGCGGGTCAGACCCAGCAGACCGATCACCCCGTCGGCGAAGTCCCCCAGGTGCCCGTAGGCCAGGAACCAGGCCAGGGCGGCCAGAGGCAGGCCGACCACCCAGGGCAGGGGCAGGCGGCCCCTGGCCTGTGGCGGTGTCTCGATCGAGGTATCCGTTGCCTGGCTGCTCATCGTGCGGCCTCCATCCGGGGATCGGCGCGGTTCAGGTCATCGACCGGCATCGCTGGGGCGGCCAGACGCACCACACACCGCAAGGGGGTGGGTCCAAGAAGGCCTCCAACAGGGCTACTGAGATATATGCCTTGCTCCATATATGCTGTATTCCGCATATACTACGATTGTCCGCATGGGAAGTCCATGGGGCGTTCTTGCCGCCGGTGCCGGTTCACGGACCTCCATCCACCGCACGCGAGCAGCCCTGCCCGGGAATCCCTGCTCCCTTGATGCCGGTCAGTGCCCTCGCCTGCTGGTGTTGGAATGCTATGGGCTCCCGTCGACCCGGAAGCACCCGATGTCCGCACTGATCGCCCTGGGCCTGTCCGCTGCGCTTGCAGGTACCGCCTATGCCCTCTGGTGCGCTTGGTGGGTGCTGCGCCAACCGGCCGGTACCGAGGCGCTGCAGCGCCCCTATCTGGCGATCCGTGAGGGCGCGGTGGCCTTCATGAAGACGCAATACGGGGTGATCGCCGCCGTAGGTGCGGTCATCTTCCTCGTCCTGGGGGTCGCTCCGCACTTCGGCTGGCTCACGGCCGTGGGCTTCCTCATCGGCGGGCTGTTCTCCGGACTCTCGGGTGTGGTGGGCATGAGTGTGTCGGTGCGGGCTAACGTGCGCACGGCGGCGGCGGCCGAGCAAGGTCTGCCGCAGGCCCTGCGCGTGGCCTACCGGGCCGGCTCGGTGACCGGCTTCCTGGTGGGCGGCCTGGCGCTCGCGGCCCTGTGCGGGTTCTATCTCGTGGTGGTGGGGCCCACGCCCGGGGCGGACGCGGATCTGCGACCCCTGGCGGGGCTGGGCTTCGGGGCCTCCCTGATCAGCATCTTCGCCCGGCTCGGCGGCGGGATCTTCACCAAGGCGGCCGACGTGGGTGCCGATCTGGCCGGCAAGCTGGAACAGGGCATCCCGGAGGACGACCCACGCAATCCGGCGGTGATCGCGGACAACGTGGGCGACAACGTGGGCGACTGCGCCGGCATGGCCGCCGACGTGTTCGAGAGCTA
>JALVEU010000220.1 GCA_027030565.1 Gammaproteobacteria bacterium
GAAGGGCGGATCCGGATGCGGGCCGAGACCCTGGGGCTGATCCGGGCGGGCGGGCACAAGAAGGGCGACGTGCTGGGAGTGGCGCGCATCGCCGGGATCATGGGGGCCAAGCGCACGGCCGAGCTGATCCCCCTCTGCCATCCGCTGCCGCTCAGCGCCGTGGAGATCGAGTTCGACACCCGTGACGGTCCCCCCGCCGAGGTACTGTGCACGGCCACGGTACGCTGCTCCGGCAAGACCGGCGTGGAGATGGAGGCGCTGACCGCGGTCCAGGTGGCCTTGCTCACGGTCTACGACATGTGCAAGGCGGTCGACCGCGGCATGACCATCGACGAGGTCCGCCTCATGGTCAAGTCCGGGGGCAAGTCGGGGCAGTGGCGCAGGGTGGGGGCGTGAGCGTCCGGCTCAGTGACCGCGGAACAGGCGGATGTTGTGCACGGTCTGATCGACCCGGCGCTTGATTTCGTCCCGGCAGGCCCGGTAGGGCGTCAAGTCTTCGACGGGGGGATGGGGCAGGCCGTGGCGGAGCCGCCAGTGCTTGTGGTGTGCACTGCCGGGGATACCCACACCCACCCGTTGCCCGTTGGGGGCCAGGGTGACGACCAGGTCCGCCCAGGTGAGGACCTCGCGACTCACCAGTCGGGGCGTCTCCCGGCGGATGTCGCAGCCGTCCTCGGCCATGACCGCAGCGACCTGCGGGTCCAGGGAGGAGGTCCGCAGCCCTGCCGAGGAGACTTCCACCACGTCCGGGCCGATCTCGCGCATGTAGGCCTTGGCGATCTGCGAATAGCTCCCGTCGTCCTGGGCGACGAACAGGATGCGGGGTCTGCGGTGCAGGGCGCGGGGCGGGCGGGCTTGCGACATGGATCTCTTGGCGTCGGTGCTCATCCGGGGTATCAAGCATAGCCAAGGCGATGGAGGGTTTCGAAGCCGTCCTGGGCGGATGGTGCGGTTTTGCCTCCGACCTGCTCGTAGGTACCGAACGGCGGGGAGGCGCAGGGGATACGTGGTGACCCGGAGGCCGGTCTGTGCTACAACCGGCCACGACCCAGACCACAACCGCCGGGGAGGATCGGGATCGTGAAGCTCATCAAATGGGTGATCGGGCTGCTGGTGGCCGGAGTGGTCCTGCTGGGCACGGCCGCCGTGGTCCTGCTGTGGGTGGTGGACCCCAACGAGTACAAACCCTGGATCGAGCGCGCAGTGGAGGAGGCCACCGGCCGCCGGCTGCAGATCGAGGGTGACCTCGCACTCACCGTGTTTCCCTGGCTGGGGGTCCAGGTGGCCGGCGTCAGCCTCGCCAACGCCCCGGGATTCGGCCCCGCCCCCATGGTGGAGGTGGGCACTGCCAAGGTGCGCGTGGCCCTCGTCCCGTTGTTCAAAGGGGAGCTGCGGGCCGACGAGCTGCTCCTGGAAGGGGCGCGGATCCATTTGGCCCGTGACGCGCAGGGGCACACCAATTGGGACGACCTGGTGCAGGCGGCCGAGCAACGCGCCTCAGGGTCTGCGCCGGGGCGCGACGAGGGCCTCGCATCGTTCATGATCGGTGGACTGCGCATCGAGGATGCGGCGGTCCATTGGGAGGACGCGGAGTCGGGCACGGTGCTGGACGTGGCGCCGCTGGACCTGCATACCGGACCGGTCGCGTCGGGCAAGCCCGTGGACGTCTCCCTGCATGCCGGAGTGCGGACGGGTGAGCCCGCCCTCGATCTGGTATTGCAGCTCGAGGCGCGTTTGCATCCCGATGGCGGTTTCGAGCAGCTGCGCGTAGATCCCCTGCAGGCCACCCTTCGGGCCCAGGGGCCGGCGCTCGACGGCCGTCGGGTGGACCTGGACCTCCAGGGCCCATTGACGGCCGCTCTCGAGGGCCCCCGTGTGCAGTGGACGGGTCTGCGCTTGCAGGCCCGAGCCACGGGACCGGACCTGCCAGAGGAGGGTGCGCATGCCTCCCTGCGGGGGAACGTCTACGTGGACATGTCCCAGGGTACGGCCCGGTTCGAGCCCTTGGACTTGTCCGTGGACGGGGTGGCCCTGGAGGGGCAATGCTCGGCGCACGGACTCCCCGACAAGCCGGCCTGGACGCTGGCATTGAAGTCGGCCACGTTCTCTCCGCGGGATCTGCTGAAGCGTTGGGGGGTGGAGGTGAAGACCGCCGATCCCGGGGTATTGAAGACGGCCCAGCTGCAGCTGGATGCCGAGGGCGCCAAGGATCGGGTGGAACTGCGCAAGCTCTCGGCCACATTGGATGCCACTCATCTCCAGGCGAGCGGCTCCGTGGAAGGTTTCGCCAAGCCGGTGATCCGCTTCGAGGCCAGGTTGGACACCCTGGACGCGGATCGGTATCTGCCCCCGCCCGCCGAGCAGCCGGCCGGCGAGCCGGCTAAGGCACCGGAAGGCGGTACGTCGGCCGCCGGTGGCGACCGCCTCGCGCTGCCCGCCGAAACCCTGCGCAACCTGGATGTGGACGGCAAGCTCACGCTCGACCGGCTCAAGATCTCCGGCATGCAACTGCGCAAGATCACCGCCCGCCTGCGCGTGAAGGAGGGCAAGGCCTCTGTGGACCCGTTCGGTGTGGCCTTGTACGGGGGCACCGTGAAGGGGGGCGCCGCTGCCGACGTGCGCGAGCAGACGCCGCGCTATGCCGCCCACTTCAAGGCG
>JALVEU010000221.1 GCA_027030565.1 Gammaproteobacteria bacterium
GAGTATTCTGAGCCCTTCCAGACCGGACCAGCGCTGTGCGAGCCAGCCTACCGGACTGATGCCGGCGCTGGCCGCGGTCATGGCCAGCACGTGCCCATGGCCGGTGACCTGAGCCTCGCGATAGGTACGCATCTGGGCGACGAGTTCACGGATGCGCTCGAGCTCGTCGAAACGCGCCGCCTGGAACGTTTCGCGTAACAACTCGCCGGCCGGGCGTACGTTGCGCACCAGCGCCTTGCTGGCCAGTACGAAATGCCCCGGCGTGCGGCTGAGGTCGGTCAGGTCCGCCCGCACCGAGCTGCGTGCGCTCACGCCCCCGCTGACGGCCGCTTGCCAAGCCTGTGTCTCCCGGTAGTCGCGCTCTCCGGTGCCCACCTCGGTGAGGCAGTCGCAAAGGATGGGCAGGCGGTCCAGCGCCTCGCCCTCCAAGGGGGGCAGATCGACCACGAGCTGCGTGTACACCAGTCCGTTGGTGGGTTGGCCGTACCAGGCACCGCCCAAATACGGAGCGAGCTCCACCGGCTGCCCCTCGGGTATGGGGATGTCCGAGGGGATGTCTTCTCGTCCCACTTTCGGCAAGACTTCCGGATCGTCAGGTGTTTCTTGGCGTTTCTTGAGCTCCAGCGTGAGCTCGATTACACGTCGCTCGTCCTCCTTGGACATGCCGGCGCGAATGCGTTCCAGCCGCGCGCGCTCGCGCGCGGCCAAGCGCGCGGACATCTCGGTGTCGGGATACATGGTGAGGCGGACCCGGTGCGGGTTGTCCAGGAGCTGTTCCTGCACCAGGCGGCGAATGAAGCGGTCGTCGCGGATATCGCTGCGCATCCGCTCGATCACCGGATCCAGGTCCAGCATGGCCATGGGGTCACCCCCCTGCAGGCCCGGGCTGAGCACGCGCAACATGAGTTGCAGCCCGTATGGAAACCGGCCGCCACCCACCTCTCGTTGCTGCAGTTCCAGTTGGTGGAGCATGGCCTCCACGTGCTCTCGTGGCACACCCTTGTCCGCCACCTCGCTCAGGACGTCGTGGATCAGCTTCTCCACGGCCTCCGCATTCTCCGGTTCCGATCCCTCCAGACCGGCCGTGAACACCATCTCGCGCAGATCGTCGTCCAGGCCACAGAGCTCCGATGGGGCCGTGCCGAGCTCACTGGTCTCCAGGGCATTGCGCAGGGGCGAGGCGCTGTTGTCCAAGAGTACGTCGGTGAGCAGTTTGGCGTTCATCTGTTCGGCGAGGTCCGTGCTGTGTCCCAGCAGCCAGCCGAGCACGATGTGGGTCTTCTCGGCCGTGTCCTGCTCTCCGTCCAGCGGATATGGGGCCTCCAGGGCCAGTGGAGCGCTGTAACGGCGCTCGTCCGGGATGGAAAAGTCCAGGGCCTGACGCTCGAAGCGGGCCAGGGCCAGGTCCTCGAACATGGCCTGGTGCTCGTCGACGGGAAAGCTCCCATAGGTCATGAACACGGCGTTGGAGGGGTGGTAGTGAGTGGCGTGGAACGCGCGCAGCTGTTCCCAGGTGAGATCGGGGATGTGTTCCGGATCGCCCCCGCTGTTGTAGTGATACGTGGTGGTGGGAAAGAGGTGCGACTGTAGCGTCTGCCACACGCGCCGTGTGGGTGCGCTCATGGCGCCTTTCATCTCGTTGTAGACCACGCCTTTGAAGACCAGCGGCGTGTTCGGATCGTCCGGCACCTCGAACTCCACCCGATGTCCCTCCTGGAGGAAGTCGAGTAGTTCCAGGTTCGGGAAGAATGCTGCGTCCAGATAGACTTGAAGAAGGTTGTTGAAGTCCTTCCTATTCTGGCTGGCGAATGGATAGGCGGTCCAGTCCGCCGAGGTGAACGCGTTCATGAAGGTGTTCAACGAGCGGCGGATCATCATGAAGAACGGATCGCGCACCGGGAAGCGCCGGCTCCCGCACAGCGCCGTGTGCTCCAGGATGTGAGCCACGCCGGTGTCGTCCTGCGGCACGGTACGGAATGCCACCAGGAAGGCGTTGTTGGTGTCTTTGCAGGCCATGTGATAGTGCACGGCCCCGGTGGCTTTGTGGTGGTATTCCTGCAGCGTCAGCTTGAGAGAAGCGACGTGGTGCTCGCGGACGAAGTCGAATGCGTTGTGGGTCATCGGGTCCTTGGACGGTTGTCTCTCTGCGATGGGGGAATCGGGCTGCCCGGTATACCCGCAGGCGAACCGAGACGTCAAATGTGCTGGCCGGCGATGTCAGTACCAGACGCCCGGGAAGTGGCGCCGCGGCAGCCCCGATTGCGTCGGCTGCCGTAGCCGTACCGGGGCAGCGTGAGCAGCGGTCACCACCGGCGGGGGCAGGGCACGGGGGTCGAGCTCCAGGAGCCGGCGAATCCGCTCCTCGGTGGGCGGATGGGTGCGCAGCAGGGAGGGATCGGGGATGCGTGGCATGGGCATGAAGATGCGCTCCAGCCATCCGGCCTGCGCACGTTCGAGCCTTTCCAGCGCCGAGGCCAGGGCTCGGGGATCACCACTGAGCCGTGCCGCCTCCAGATCCGCGTCGAACTCACGTGTGCGTGACAGGGCGAGCTGCAACAACGCGCTGATGGTGGGCGCGAACACCAGCAGCAGGAGCCCGGTCCAGGAAATGGCGTGCCCGGAGGCCAGGAGCAGGGGGAGGTTGACGA
>JALVEU010000222.1 GCA_027030565.1 Gammaproteobacteria bacterium
GCCGGTGGTATGCGGGCTGCGGCGACGCATCGCTCATCGAGTTCGGCGATTTCCTAGCGTCCCGGCTGCCCCAAATCAAGCCTGCGGCCAGATGCGCCACAGAATCAGCAGGATACCGGCGAACTGGCTGACCCAGAAGAGAAAGCTCTAGCGCAGCCAGCTCGCGTGTCGTTCGGCCAGCTCGACGCGCACCTGCTCGATCTCCTTGGTGAGCTTGAGCTCGGTCTCGGACAGGTCGCGCCGGGTGGCCGTCTCGGCCAGGTTGGGAAAGCGCTCTTCCAGCGCCTCGAAGGCCTCGGCGAGGATGCGCGCGCGGGCCTTGTCGTCGGTGGCGCTGAGGAGCTTGTCGTGGAGATCGAGCGCGGAGGTGACCATCCGCCGGATTCTACCATGCGGCCGCCGCCCGGCTTCGGCCGCCTCCACCCCCCGTGTGGGCCACCGAGTACGCGCACGGCGCGGCAGCCGCTCAGCCCGTATAATCGCGGGTTTTCCACGGAGACGGCGGTCTTCACATGAAGGAGCATCCGGCGGGTGAACGGCTGCGCGCGCTGATGCGCGAGCGCATCGTGCTGCTGGACGGGGCCATGGGCACCATGATCCAGCGCCACAAGCTCTCCGAGGTCGACTATCGGGGCGAGCGCTTCGCCGACTGGCCGCAGGACTTGAAGGGCAACAACGACCTGCTGGTGCTGACCCGGCCCGAGATCATCCGCGATATCCATGAGGCGTATCTGGAGGCCGGGGCGGATATCCTGGAGACCAACACCTTCAACGCCAACCGCATCTCCATGGCCGACTACGCCATGGAGGCCCTGGTCCCGGAGCTCAACCGCGAGGCCGCGCGGTTGGCCCGGGAGGTGGCCGATGCCTGGTCCGCCCGCACCCCGGATCGGCCCCGCTTCGTGGCGGGGGTGCTTGGGCCCACCAACCGCACCGCCAGCATCTCGCCGGACGTCAACGACCCGGGCTATCGCAACGTCACCTTCGCCGAGCTCGCCACGGCCTACGAGGAGGCCGCCGAGGCCCTGGTGGAAGGCGGGGCGGACCTGCTCCTCATCGAGACCATCTTCGACACGCTCAACGCCAAGGCCGCGGTGTTTGCCGTGGAGCGCCTGTTCGAGCGCCTGGGCCGGCGCTGGCCGGTGATGATCTCCGGCACCATCACCGACGCCTCGGGCCGCACCCTCTCGGGCCAGACGGTGGAGGCCTTCTACAACGCACTGCGTCATGCCGAGCCCCTGTCCATGGGGCTCAACTGCGCCCTGGGCCCGGACCTGCTGCGGGCCTATGTGGCGGAGATGGCGCGCGTGGCCGCCTGCCCGGTCTCCGCCCATCCCAACGCGGGGCTGCCCAACGAGTTCGGCGAATATGACCTGGACGCCGCCGAGATGGCCCGTCACATCGGCGAGTGGGCCGAGGCGGGCTTCATCAACATCGTGGGCGGCTGCTGCGGCACCACCCCCGAGCACATCCGCGCCGTGGCCGAGGCCGTGGCCGGCCGCGCCCCCCGGCGCATCCCGCGGCCGCCGCCGGCCTGCCGCCTCTCGGGCCTGGAGCCGCTCAACATCACCGAGGACTCGCTGTTCGTCAACGTGGGCGAGCGGGCCAACGTCACCGGCTCGGCCCGGTTCAAGCGCTTGATCATGAACGGAGAGTACGACGAGGCGCTGGAGATCTGCCGCACCCAGGTGGAGAACGGTGCCCAGATCGTGGACGTGAACATGGACGAGGCCCTGCTGGACGGCAAGGCGGCCATGACCCGGTTCCTGAACCTCATGGCCGGCGAGCCGGAGATCGCGCGGGTGCCGGTGATGATCGACTCGTCCAAGTGGGCGATCCTGGAGGCCGGCCTGCAGTGCATCCAGGGCAAGGGCATCGTCAACTCCATCTCGCTGAAGGAGGGCGAAGACAGGTTCCGCGAGCAGGCGCGGCTGTGCCGGCGGTATGGGGCGGCGGCCATCGTCATGGCCTTCGACGAGGCCGGCCAGGCCGACAGCTTCGAGCGCAAGATCCAGATCTGCGAGCGCGCCTACCGCATCCTCACCGAGCAGGTGGGCTTCCCCGCCGAGGACATCATCTTCGACCCCAACATCTTCGCGGTGGCCACGGGCATCGAGGCGCACAACCACTACGCGGTGGACTTCATCGAGGCCACGCGCTGGATCAAGCAGCACCTGCCGCACGCCCTGGTCTCGGGCGGCGTGTCCAACGTCTCCTTCGCCTTCCGCGGCAACAACCCGGTGCGCGAGGCCATCCACGCGGTGTTCCTCTACCACGCCATCCGCGCCGGCATGGACATGGGCATCGTCAACGCCGGGCAGCTGGCGGTCTACGAGGAGATCCCCGAGGAGCTGCGCCAGGCGGTGGAGGACGTGATCCTCGACCGCCGGCCCGACGCCACCGAGCGGCTCCTGGAGGTCGCCCCCAAGTACAAGGGCGACGGCAGCCAGGCCGAGGACAAGCAGGATCTGGCCTGGCGCGACTGGCCGGTGGAGCGGCGCCTGGCCCACGCCCTGGTCAAGGGCATCACCGAGTACATCGAGGCCGACACCGCCGAGGCCCTGGAGAAGCTGGGCACGCCGCTGGCGGTGATCGAGGGGCCGCTGATGGACGGCATGAACGTGGTGGGCGACCTGTTCGGCGCCGGCAAGATGTTCCTGCCTCAGGTGGTCAAGAGCGCCCGGGTCATGAAGCGCGCGGTGGCCTGGCTCGAGCCCTATCTGCTGGCCGATCGGGAATCCGGCGCCATGCAGGCCGCAGGCAAGGTCCTCATGGCCACGGTCAAGGGCGACGTGCACGACATCGGCAAGAATATCGTGGGCGTGGTGCTGCAGTGCAATGGCTACGAGGTCATCGACCTGGGCGTCATGGTCCCGGCCGAGACCATCCTCGCCAAGGCCCGGGAGGAGGGGGTGGACGCGATCGGGCTTTCAGGGCTCATCACGCCCTCGCTGGACGAGATGGTGCACGTGGCCTCGGAGATGGAGCGCCTGGGCTTCACCGTGCCCCTGCTCATCGGCGGGGCCACCACCTCCAAGGCCCACACCGCCATCAAGATCGCCCCGGCCTACGCGCAGCCCGTGGTCTACGTGCCCGATGCCTCGCGGGCCGTGGGCGTGGTGGGGGCGCTGCTGGGCGAGGAGCGCGAGGACTACGCGCGCCGGATCCGCGAGGAGTACGCCCAGGTGCGCGCGCAACGCGAGCAGGGCGACGCCCGACGGCGTTACGTGCCGCTCGCCCGGGCCCGCGCCAACAAGTTCCAGACCGACTGGGCGGCCTATGCGCCGCCGGAGCCGAAGCTCAAGGGCATCCAGGTCTTCGAGGACTATCCGCTGGAGGAGCTCTTGGGCCGTATCGACTGGACGCCTTTCTTCATGGCCTGGGAGCTGGCGGGCAAGTACCCCCGGATCCTGGACGATGCCGTGGTGGGCGCCGAGGCGCGCAAGCTGTTCTCCGACGCGGAGGGCATGCTCCATGAGATCATCGACCAGCGGTGGCTCACCGCCCGGGCGGTCATCGGCTTCTTCCCCGCCAACACGGTGGGCGACGACGACATCGCGCTGTACACGGGGGAGGACCGAGCCGAGCTCCTAGCCACGCTCCACCATCTGCGCCAGCAGTTGGAGCGGCGCACCGACCAGCCCAACTATTGCCTGGCCGACTACGTGGCCCCGCGCGAGACCGGCGTGGCCGACTGGATCGGCGCTTTCGCCGTCACCGCCGGCATCGGCATCGAGGAACACCTGGCCCGCTTCGAGGCCGAGCACGACGACTACCACGCCATCCTCCTCAAGGCCCTGGCCGACCGCCTGGCCGAGGCCCTGGCCGAGCGCATGCACGAGCGGGTGCGCAAGGAATTCTGGGGCTATGCCCCAGAGGAGGACCTGAGCAACGAGGAGCTCATCAAGGAGCGCTACCGCGGCATCCGCCCCGCCCCCGGCTACCCCGCCTGCCCCGACCACACCGAAAAGGCCACCCTGTGGCGCCTGCTGGAGCCCGACCGGCGCATCGGCCTCACACTCACCGAGAGCTACGCCATGGTCCCCACGGCGGCGGTCTCGGGCTGGTATTTCTCACACCCCAAGTCCCGCTATTTCGGCGTCGGCAAGATCTTGAAAGACCAAGTCGAGGACTACGCCCGCCGCAAGGGCATGCCCGTGGCCGAGGTCGAGCGCTGGCTCGCGCCGGTGCTGGCCTACACCCCCTGACGGCGTTTATTCGTCGTAGCGGGCTCCTTGTTCCACCCAGCGGCGCAGGATCTCGGCCTCCTCCGGGGGCATGGGTTTCTTGGTGCTGTGCATGCGGGCTCCCGGATAGATTCGTCCCTCGGCCACCATGTTGAGCAAGCTGTGGCGGCTGTCACCGGGAATCACCGCGCGTCCGTAGTATGAGCCCTTCATCAGGCCTTCGTAGGTCTCCAAGTCCAGGCCGGTCATGTGGTAACCGTGGCCGTCGGGTGGGCTGTGGCAGGGCAGGCAGCGCAACTGGACGATCGGGTAGACGTCCCAGGTGAAGCTCACCGTCGGTTCTTCCTTGCAGCCGGCGAGCACTATGCCCAGCAGCATGCCGAGGTAAACGGGCATCCGCCGGTGCGTTCTGGCTAACGGATGCATCGTTCGGTCTCCCGAGTGGGATCTATCGGTTCGCCCGTGGCCACCTGCGCCCGGATGCGAGCGATGCATTCGATGCGCCCGAGGGTATTCAGCGTCTGGGTCCGCAGCTTGCGCTTCATGACCGCGGGCCCGATGATGGGGGGCAGCTTGAAGGCAGGCTCCATGCTGCCCTCGTACACCACCACCGCTGAGTGCTCCTGTGGCCGGACACGCCAGTGCGCATGTCCGGAACGGAAATCACTGAGTTCGGGCTCGATGTCGGCGACCAGCTCGCCCGGACCGAGCCGATGCAGGCGCTCTACGCGCTTGACCTCCAGGCACACGAAGAGCACGCAGTCTTCCAGCCGCGTCTGGACGCGTACCGCGCCGTCCGGGGCGGGAGGCAGGATGAGGCTTTCGGTGATCGCCGAGTTCAACCGGTAGAGGTGCGCATAGTCGGTCAGCACCTCGAATATCTGTTCCGCGGGCGCATCCAGACGCATGGCCACGTGCACCTGGTAGACGCCGTTGTGCTCGGTGATCGCCAGCTCTTGCAGCTCGCCGGCGGCCCCGGCCGTCGCGCAGGCCAGGGTCACCGCCAGGTAAACCCCGGCGCGGGTATGCCACCGTTCCCCCGGGGCTGCCAATGCATGAAACTGCAGACGCCTGCCGCTCACGGCCGTTCCCAGACCCGCACGACGTGCACCTGGACATCCGGGTGGCGCAGGGCCAATGCGAGCCGCTCGTCGCCAGGCTCATAGGGCCGCGGCGTCAGCAGATAGAGCCCGTACAACACGTGTTCGCCCTTGGGGCATTCGGGCAGGGAAGCGATGGCGAACCCGGCTCCCTTGTAACCGCGGACCTCAGCCCGGTCTGCTCCAGGGCCCACCTCCGGATAGCAGATGCAAGGCCGTGTCTCAACTTGGGTACGCAGGTCTTCCGGGACGGCGAGCACGCTGATGATCGATACCTGCTCCGTGTCCAGCGCAATCCAGTCGTCGCCCTGCGGGTCCGGGTACCGCCCCATGTAGATATGGTGGAAAGGCGGATCCCTGTAGTCGGTGGTGACCGTCATACGCACGCTGCGTACCGGGAAGCGCAAGGAGATACAGATCGGAACGCGCGCATAGTGAGGATAGTACGTGTGTTCGCAGGTGACGCCTGGCGTCTTGACGAGGCCACCGGCCAGGCTCAGCCGGGCCAGATTGCGCTTGATGATGCGCACCGGCCCGGCGATGTACCCTTCGGTGTGACCGCTGATGGCCTCTTCGTCGAACCGGATGCGACGCAAGGGGGGTGGCAGGGCCAGCACGAGTTCTCCGCGCACCTTGAGACGGTCCACCAACGGTTTGCCCACGACCCGCAGGTCGCGGATCAGCGCTACCAGGGTGTCCGAGAAGCGGAAGGCGTAGATGGGGCTGCGCACCTCGTCACGGAGATCGTCGTAGTGCATGTAGCGACGCGCGCTGCGCGGGGCAGGAGCGCCGTGGAAGGCCCCGATGTAAACCCAACCGTCGGTGCCGAAGGTGGCGCTCCGTACCCGCAGCTCGACGACGGGGGAGGCTCCCAGTGCGCTGAGTGGACCCGGCCAGCGGCCACCCAGGTCTTTGGCCATGAACACCAGCTCATCATTGGCGTCGAACAGGTGTGCGCCCGGTGGATCCTGGTCGTCTTGCGCATACCCGTCCCCAGCGCGGGGTATCGGCGGATCGATGTCGGCCAGTTCCTCCAGGGGGGGCGAAGCGCGTTGATGCGGGCCAGGCCGCACCGCCCACACCCAGTCGCCGTGTCGGTCACGCTGGTCCACCTGGAACGGAATGGGTTCCGTGCCGTCAGAGTGCACGGCGAGTACCGCCAGGCTTTCCAACGATGCACCCAGGAGCGTGGAGAGCATCTCGCCGGGCAGCACCACCGGCACGAACGCATGGTCCTGAAGGACCGCAGGGTCCACGAAGGCAGCGTGCACGGAGAGCCACAGCATCAAGGTGCCGCCGGCCAGCACCAGGGAAGGGAGCCGGCCTCGGGGTGCACCTGGACGGGGCTGGAGCTGGGTGCTCAACGAACCATGGGATCCAACCGTGATATCGTCGATTGTATGTCCTGAGCCGAACGGCTGCAGGGTTCCCCCGACGGCGCGGCTCGTGATCCAGGTGCGGGATCAGCCCGAGGCCATCATACGCGGGGGGATGCGTTCGACGACGAACTTGAGGCAGAGCGTCACCTCGTCGCTCACCAGGTGTTTGAAGTGCGTCATGCCGAACTCGGACCGCCGTACCGTGGTCCGGGCGTGCAGGGCGAGGCGGTCGGCATCGCCGCGGCCAGGGGCGTCCGGATCGAGCTCCACCTCGAACGCCACCGGGCGCGTGACCCCGTGCAGGGTCAAGTCCCCGTACAGACGGGCCTTGCCCGAGTCGAGGATCTCGAAGCGCCGACTTACGAAAAGGATCTCGGGGTAGCGCTCCGCGTCGAAGAACAGATCGTCCTTGGCCAATGCCTCGATGGCCGCGTTGCCGGTCTTGATGCTGTTCGCGCGCACCAGCAGCAACGCACGGTTGTGGATGCTGTCATCGGGGGACAGGGAAACGCCGCCCTCGAAGTCCTGAAACTCTCCGTGGATCCTGCCGGCCAGCGCGTGCCTGACACAAAACTCCACACGCGAGAAACCCTGTTGCACGCGATACAGATGTCCCTGGCTGGCCGCCTCCAGCATCTGGGTGATGATCTCGGGTTCCACCTTGCCACCACGGAACGCCGAGCAGACCTCCCCTGTGGACGCGGCCCCGGCAGAACCCAGCAAGAACAGCACGAGCGACAGGGCCAGACTGTACAACCATCTCCTGGTCATGAACCTGTCTCCTTCATGATATAAGCAAATACTAATATACAATCAGATAGACCTGCACACAAGGAAACAGTTCCCAGTTCCGGTTGGTAGAGACACGCTGGTCTCCACCATGCAGGACTCACCACTCGGGAGCCGGGCACACGGGTATTCATTGAATACCGATGGCGGTCCTCCCTGCAGTGAAGATACGCAATTCGATCGCTGATCTGGGATCCGTTCGTCGGTCAGTGGGCAGATCTCGGCAGGTTTCAAGCCCCTGGGTGGTATCGTCCCGCGCCCTCCGGAACGCTGCCCGTCCATGGACAACGCGGCTGTACAGAACGCGAACTCGCTGTAAAATCCCCGCACTTGTTCGGGCGGGAGGGACCGAGGCGGGCCTCCCGTTTTCTGTGTGTGAGGGCGAACGGTGACACCGGCAGTTCTGGTCTTGGCGGATGGCAGCGTGTTTCACGGCGAGTCGGTTGGTGCGCCGGGGATGGCCGTGGGGGAGGTGGTGTTCAACACAGCCATGACGGGGTATCAGGAGATCCTCACCGATCCCTCCTACAGCCGGCAGATCGTGACCCTGACCTGTCCGCACGTGGGCAATACCGGCGTGAACCCGCAGGACGAAGAGTCCGGCCGGGTACACGTGGCCGGACTGGTGGTCCGAGAGCTCTCGGTGCATCCGAGCTCTTGGCGAGCCACCGAGCGGCTGGATGCGTACCTGCGGCGTCACCGGACCCCGGCCATCGCCGGCATCGACACGCGCCGGCTGACCCGGTTGTTGCGTGAGCGAGGCGCCCAAGCGGGCTGCCTCATGGCCGGTGAACCGGACGCGGCCGAAGCGCTGGCGGCGGCGCGCGCCTTTCCCGGCTTGCAGGGGATGGATCTGGCGCGTGAGGTCACGACGCCCCGGCCTTATTCCTGGGAAGAAGGCCGTTGGCGGCCGGCGGGGACACCGGAGGTGCGCCGTCAGCGCCACCGATTCCATGTGGTGGCCTACGACTTCGGCATCAAACGCAACATCTTGAGGATCCTCCATGACCTGGGTTGCCGGATCACAGTGGTCCCGGCGCAGACCCCAGCAGCCGATGTGCTCGCCATGGAGCCGGACGGCGTGTTCCTGTCCAACGGGCCGGGCGATCCCGAGCCCTGCACCTATGCCATCGACGCCATCCGGACATTCCTGGATGCCGGGATCCCGTTGTTCGGGATCTGCCTCGGTCACCAGTTGCTGGGTCTGGCCTGCGGCGCGCGGACAGTCAAGATGAAGTTCGGTCATCACGGGGCGAACCATCCGGTGCAGGATCTGGAGACCGGTCGGGTGATGATCTCCAGCCAGAATCATGGTTTCGCCGTGGAGGAGGCGAGTCTTCCCGAGCACTTGCAGGCCACCCATCGTTCGCTGTTCGATGGCTCGTTGCAGGGGTTGCGCCACCGTGAGCTGCCCGCCTTCGGCTTCCAAGGGCATCCCGAGGCCAGCCCCGGTCCCCACGACGTGGAGCCGCTCTTCCAGCGCTTCGTCGACCACATGCAACGCCGTCGCGCCTCCGGCTGATGCCGCCATGCCCAAGCGAGAAGACATCCGCAGCATTTTGCTCATCGGGGCCGGCCCCATCGTCATCGGCCAGGCCTGCGAGTTCGACTATTCCGGTGCCCAGGCCTGCAAGGCCCTGCGGGAAGAGGGCTACCGCGTCGTCCTCGTCAACTCCAACCCGGCCACCATCATGACCGATCCCGAGATGGCCGATGCCACCTACATCGAGCCGGTGACCTGGGAGACCGTGGCGCGCATCATCGAACGGGAACGCCCCGATGCCCTGCTACCCACCATGGGAGGCCAGACGGGGCTCAACTGCGCCCTGGACCTGGTGCGCGAGGGTGTGCTGGAACGTTTTGGTGTGGAGATGATCGGTGCCACGCGGGAAGCCATCGACATGGCCGAGGACCGCGAACGTTTCCGCAAGGCCATGGACGACATCGGGCTGGCCTCGGCCCGTTCGGCCATCGCGCACAGCCTGGAGGAGGCCCTGCAGCAGGTGGCCTATATCGGCTATCCGGTGATCTTGCGGCCCTCGTTCACCCTCGGGGGGACTGGGGGCGGCGTGGCCTACAATCGTGAGGAATTCGAGGAGCTGGTCAAGCGCGGACTGGAGGCCTCGCCCACCTCCGAGGTCCTCATCGAGGAGTCGCTGCTCGGCTGGAAAGAATTCGAGATGGAGGTGGTGCGCGATCGCAAGGACAACTGCATCATCGTCTGCTCCATCGAGAACCTGGACCCCATGGGGATCCATACGGGCGACTCCATCACGGTGGCGCCGGCGCAGACGCTCACCGACAAGGAGTATCAGGTCCTGCGCGATGCCTCCATCGCCGTGCTGCGTAAGATCGGCGTCGACACTGGCGGCTCCAATGTCCAGTTCGCGATGAATCCCAAGAACGGACGCCTG
>JALVEU010000223.1 GCA_027030565.1 Gammaproteobacteria bacterium
CCTTCGCCCTGGCGTGCTTCGGCGACGGCCACTGGGATGCGTTCGGGCCGCAGTCGCCTCTGCGCTACTGGCGGCTGCTCGACGTGGGCCGGGGCGAGACCCTCGTGCGCCGTACCCTCCAGATCGACGAGCGGGTACTCCATTTCCTGCTCGGGATCGATCAGTTGGACGAACAGCTGGAGGGTTTCGTCGAGCCCGTGGGACCGGAAGAGCCGCTGTTGCCCAGCCAGGCAGCGGTGGCGGAGGAGATCGCCCGGGCCCTCTCCCGCATCGAAGGCCGACCACCCCTGGTGGAGCTGCTCGGCCCCCGGGAACACCCCAAGCGGGCGCTTGTCCACCGCGTCGCCCGGCTCCTGGGCATGCAGCTCCACGCCTTGGCCATCGACGTGCTCCCGGCCAGTCCCCACGAGCTCGACCTGCTCTGCCGGCTTTGGCAGCGCGAAGCGGCCCTCGGCGCTAGTGCCCTGCTACTGGATGCCCAGACCGCGGAAGAGGGAGAGCACGCGCACCTGAGCCGCCTGTATCGCTTCGCCGAAACCACGGGCGGCGTGCTGTTCATCGCCTGCCGCGAACGACTGCCGTTCCTCCGCCGACCCGTCCTGAGCTTCACCCCGCACGCGCCGCCCCCCGACGAGCGCAAGCGCTGCTGGCAAAAGGCCCTCGGCGAGCACGCCGCCCGGCTCGATGGCGAGCTGGAGCGCCTGGCCGCCCAGTTCGACCTGAGCCCGCAGCGCATCGAGGCGATCCCGCGACAACTCGACCTGGAGACGACACCGGCACAGGCCTTGCCGGCGCGCCTGTGGCAGCAGTGCCGCCTCGCCGCCCGACCGCGGATCGGCGATCTCGCGCAACGGATCGACAGCCGGGCCGAATGGCGGGACCTGGTGCTGCCCGAGACCCAGCGCCGCCTGCTGGAAACGATCGCTCTTCACGTGCGCCATCGCTTCCAGGTCGACCACCGCTGGGGATTCGGCAAGAAGTCGGGCCGCGGGCTGGGCATCGCCGCCCTGTTCGCGGGGCCGAGCGGCACCGGCAAGACCCTGGCCGCCGAGGTGCTGGCCAACGCGCTGCAGCTCGATCTCTACCGCATCGACCTGAGCCGGGTGGTGAGCAAGTACATCGGCGAGACCGAGAAGAACCTGTGCCGGATCTTTGATGCCGCCGAGGGAAGCGGCGCGATCCTGCTCTTCGACGAGGCCGACGCCCTGTTCGGCAAGCGCAGCGAGGTGAAGGACAGCCACGACCGCTACGCCAACATCGAGGTGAGCTACCTGCTCCAGCGCATGGAGAGCTACCGCGGACTGGCCATCCTCACCACCAACATGAAAAAGGCGCTCGACACCGCCTTTCTGCGCCGCATCCGCTTTCTGGTGCAGTTCCCGTTTCCCGATGCCGCGGCCCGCGCCGAGATCTGGCGCCGAATCTTCCCGCCCGAGACACCAACGGAAGGCTTGGACGTGCAAAAGCTGGCGCGCCTGAACCTGGCCGGCGGCAACATCCGCAACATCGCCCTGAACGCGGCCTTCCTTGCGGCGGAGGCCGGCGAGCCGGTGCGCATGGCTCATCTCCTGCAGGCCGCACGCATCGAGTACGCCAAGCTGGAAAAATCACTCACCGGGACCGAAATCGAGGGTTGGCTATGAAGGATGCCAGCGACAATCCCACCGTCGATCTCCATATCGGGGAACTGGTGCTGGAGGGCTTTCCCCATCTGGACCGGTCCCAGCTCGACGTGGCAATCCGGCAAACGCTGGCGCGCCTGATCGCAACCCAAGGTATACCGGCAGGTCTGGCCCGGGGAGGTGCCATCGCCTCTCTGGCAGGGGGCACGTTCACCGTCCCGCCGGGATCGAGTTCGCAAGCGATCGGGGAGCAAATCGCCCGGGCAATCCATGGAGGGCTAAAACGATGAAGGCCCAGACGGCGAGGCAGGCCGAACCAGCGACGACCGCACCGCCCGCCCGCTCGGGCGTGCTCCAGCGCAAATGCGCCTGCGGCGGCACACCGGGACCGACCGGTGAATGCGCCGAATGTCGCCGCAAGAAGCCGCTTGGGGTAAGCGGAACCCCGCTCCAGCCCAAGTTGCGGATCGGCCGAGGCGACGACCCCCTGGAGCGCGAGGCCGACCGCGTGGCGGAGCAGGTGATGCGGATGCCAGAGCCGGACCTGCAACGTCAGAGGAGCAAAGAAGAGGAACTGTCGCAGGCCAAGCCCTCGGTGCAGCGGCGGGTGGCCAGCACTGAAGGCGGACTGGAAGAGGCGCCGTCCATCGTGCATGAAGCTCTGCGTTCACCGGGGCGGCCGCTGGATGAGGACACCCGAGCCTTTTTCGAGCCACGATTTGGTTATGACTTCAGCGGGGTGCGGATCCATACCGAGAGTAATGCTGCAGCTACGGTTGCGGCCGTAAATGCAAAAGCGTTCGCCGTTGGCCGAGACATTGTGTTTGGCACTGGCATGTATGCGCCGCGATCAGCAGAGGGGCGGCACCTGATTGCTCATGAGCTGACCCACATCATTCACCAAGGTGGTGCCGAGCGAACCGGAGGTGTAGCCCACTCATTCCACCCAGCCATCCCTAGTGTGCTCCAGCGGGATATCGCCGAGGACCAGCTGCCTAACACGCCGGTCGAGCGCATCATGGCAGACCCCAATTACTTCGAGAACGGGATCCAGCGCATCGAATTCTACGGTGCCGAGCTTGCCATCCTCCACTATAGCGATGGAGCTCGGATTCGCTTGGGCCTGGTGCCCGAGTACATTGAGGCCCCTTTTCAAGCCGTGGACTACCGGACACCACGAAGCCTCCACCTGACCTTCTCGTCCACGGCGCCCAGTTTGGGGCGGGGCTCCGTACGCTTTCTGCCCCGAGGCCGTCAGGTGCAGTTTCCTCATGGCACCACCTATGGCGATGTAATTCGGATTATGAGGCAAGTTGGCCGTACCATCCGCTTTACGCACCATCCCAGCGGTCGCATCGTGCCCACTGAGGTCAACAGCATCTCGGCACCTCGGTTGTGCCAGGCCCTGCGCGAAGCTGAAGCGGAGTACGTCCGTCAGATGGATGCAATGGCCAGGGGCGCCGTTCAGGTTCTCCATAAGCTCGAGTGGATCATCGTTCTTGGTTCCCTGGTGGGCGGTCTAGGCGCATCAGGGCTGCGAGCAGCAGCTGGGCGGGCCGGAGCCAGGAGAATCGCCGTCGGTCGAGCAAGTGCGGCCGCTACAACCGGGGTAGTGGGTCGAGCACAAAGCACTCTAGCACGACTGTTTGCTCGCCTCTTGCGGACGGGCGGGATGGAGTCGGTTACGGTCGAGGGCGTTGGGTTTGGTGGCGTGCGTGCTGCCATGCGGGGCACCGAGCTGGTAGTGAGTCGCGGCACCATTGTGAATGCCTCAAGAATTGCTGGCCGAGGTCGCCTGATCCACAGTGCTTTTGAACAGGCCGCTATTCAGGTGGCCCGCCAAGCGGGGGCTCGCACCGTACGAATTGCCCTCGAGATGGTCCATAACCCGAAGTGGGCTGCGTACCTGGAATCGAGAGGCTACACGTTTGAGCTCATTGCCAACGAAGCCGGTGGAGTCACCCGTGTCCTGACCAAGGTATTCAAGCTTTAAGAGCTTGTGCTAGCACAGAACAAAGACACCCGTAAAGTCCGAGCGACCCATGGAGGGCTGCAACTATGATGGCCCTGGCAGTGAGGCAAACCAAACCGGCGACGACCGCACCGCCCGCCCGCTCGGGCGTGCTACAGCGCAGATGCGCCTGCGGCGGCACACCGGGGCCGACCGGCGAATGCGCAGAATGTCATCGCAACAAGCGGCTTGGCGTGGGCAGATCCCCGCTCCAACCCAAGCTGCGGATCGGCCGGGCCGACGATCCCCTGGAGCGCGAGGCCGACCGCGTGGCGGAGCAGGTGATGCGGATGCCAGAGCCGAAACGGTATCAGCAGCCGGATAAAGAGAAGGAAGAACGTTTGCAGATCACACACCTGGTGCAGCGGCGGGTGACCAGTTCCGAAACTGGGTTGGAAGAGGCGCCGCCCATCGTGCACGACGTGCTGCGGTCGCCGGGACGGCAATTGGAGCCACCCACGCGTCAGTTTATGGAGTCACGGTTCGGTTACGACTTTAGCCGTGTACGGATCCACGCGGACGAGAAGGCGGCCGCGGCCGCACAGGCAGTGAACGCCCGGGCCTTCACCATGGGCAGGCACGTGGTCTTCGGGCCGAACGAGTACGCGCCGGGTAGTCAGGAGGGTCAACGGCTATTGGCCCATGAGCTGGCGCACTCAATCCAGCAATCCTTGATTCTTGATGTGCATACAGCTCCGGCCTCAGATACTGCCAACGGACTTCATTGGGGAAGAGCAGAACACGCTGCCGTACAAGCTAACCAGGAACGTCGCTTTCAGCTTCAATCCCCTGCGCAAGGGAGTCAGCCGACCGGCCTAAGCGAAGAAACGCCGACAGCAGTACGATTTAGTGTATCGGAGGATCAGGTTCAGTGCAATCGGGGTGAACGGGAGGAGGCTCTTTCCTCTTGTCCCTCTAAAGAAGAATTGGACGATATTGAACAGCGGTACAGGGCGATGGTTGAGAAGGCTCGTGAGGATGGCTACGACGTCGCAGCCAATAACCTAGAGCACTTCCTGGCCGGTTCAGGGACAAAAAGGACGCTTTCGGTAGACTGGCTACGCGGTTTCTCCTCCCTGCTCGAGGCAGAACGAACCAACCAGGAACGGTTTGAGGATCAACTCGAAGACACGGCAGAGGCCATGAATCATGGGGACCGGCGGAGTCTCAGTGACTACTGGGACCGTAAGTTTACAGCAAGCAGATTCGAAGAGCTCTATTACGCCAGCGGTACCAGCACTATCCGTTCAACCGGAAACTTTACACTCGAACGTATTGAGAACGTTGTAAATTTGCATGGAACGGTGAATCATCATTGGTTTGACATCTATGACTGGCATGCCGGTCTGAGCGCCTATGTGCCGGGCTTTGGAAGTATCTCGGACCAGGATGCCTTGATACTGCAGCAGTGCCGGGGGGCGAAGTCTTTCGATATGGAAGCCGACTGGCGGCAACGCCTGAGCGGGACGATCGAGGTCGGCTGGCTCTACAACGATACGAGCTTCACTTGGACTGGAACTTGAGATGCGAGAAAAGTTGGCTAGGTCTCGAGGCGGTACAGCAAGGCTTTCCTATTGTATCCAGGGCAGTCTACGAAGGAATCACTTAAAACACGTAATATAAGAAAACTAAAAAACTAAAGAACGCCCAACAACTTGGGCAATAAAGCATCACCGGAGGAAAAGAGCAATGATGAACCACCCCAACTTTATTCATGACTGACAAGACTCGAATCGGTACGCTCACGCCCAACGGCCATCTGGAAACCCCCGAAGGGGCCTTCCTCCTCACCCAGATTCCGCCGCAGGCGACCCGGCCGCCCGAGTCGGCGGCGCTGGAGATCCAGCCGGAGCAGGTGGGCAAGCTGGCCGTCGTCCGCGGCGATCTCTCGGGAGACGTGCTCTACAGCGCCGAGATCGTCGAGGTGGCGCCGCCGTTGCTGGGCCGTTTGGTCGAACTGTTGCTCAGAAAGGGGCTCGTTACCGAAGAGGAGTGGCGGGAGGTCCTGGAACCGGAGGCACCGCGCCAGCTCTGCGCCCTGGTGATCGGGCACAAGAAGGCATCGCCCGGGGCGGTCAATCGCCGCACGGGATTGACTGAGTTCGCCTTCAACGAGGACCTGGCGATGCGGATCGAAAGACAAGTCCGAAAAGTCGGGATCCAGCGGGTCTATCGGCGCACCTATCGGGAGCTGCCGGACGACATCAACGCCCTGGGGCCGGATTTCATCGTCAGCCTCCACTGCAACGCCTTCGACGGCCGGGCCTCGGGGACCGAGGTGCTGTACTACCACCGCTCAGAGAAGGGCCGGCGCATGGCCGGGATCCTGCGGCGCCATCTGGTGCGGCACCTCGGGCTGCCCGACCGAGGCGTCAAGCCCCGCACGGCCGAGGATCGGGGCGGGTATCTGCTCCGTTACACCGAAGCCCCCTGTGTCATCGCCGAGCCGTTTTTCATCGACAACGACGGCGATCTGGCCAGGGCGCAAGAGGATCTCGACGGCCTGGCCTCGGCCTACGCCCGGGCGATCGAGGCGATGGCGGAGGTGGTCTAGACATGCCGACCTGGCAATTGGTCGGACTGCTGCTGTTGGGCATGCTGTTGGTGGCGGGCTCGGTCCTGCTCCGGGCCCGTTATGGAGAAAGTTACGGCCTCACGACCACCGACCTGGTCCTCCTGTTCGTGCCGCTCCTGATCGCCCTGTTGCTGGCCGGCAGGTTGAAGGGTCTCGAGTTTTTCGGCGTCAAGATGGATCTCTCCCAGGTCTTCGCCGAGGCGGCAGCGACGAGCATCGCGCGGCAGGTGGCGGAGCTCCCTTCGCCTTCGGTGGAGGAGCTAGTCAGCTCCCTGAGGATGGCGACGAAAGGGGGCGTCCGGGAGATCCCGAAGTTGATGCAGGGAAAAGTTCAGGCGCTGGTCTTCCGCCTCGGGCATGGCGGCTACTATGGCCCGGCCATCGAGGAATATCTCAAGTCCCTTTCCCGGAATCCGGACTTCCGCCACCTCATCGTCGAGGACCGGCAGGGCAGATTCTTCGGCCTGTATACGCTGGCGGAGCTCGAAGGCTGGCTACGTGAAGGGCGCGACAGATTCGAGACGTTCACGCGCTGGCTGAACAGTGGTGACGAGGAGGCAAAACGGAGGCTGGCCGCACTGCCCGGCTTCGTCGGCGCCGGGCTGGCGGTTTCCAAGAGCACCAGCCGGCGGGAGGCGCTCCGGAAGATGGAGGAGCTCGGGCGTGATGAGCTCCCGGTGGTCGATGAAAAGGGGGCTTTTGCCGGCATCGTGACGCGCTCCCACCTCACCGCCAGCCTGATACTCGAGGTGCTCGACCGGCTGGAGGAGCGGTAGATCATGCATGTAATGCAGGCACCATACGGGAGTGATTCCCCATGACCAGCTCTCCCGCTTCGCCCAGGCTGACCAAAGGCGCCATCGTCGGCTTCGACGCCGCGAATCCGCTGGCCAGCGTCATCGTCTTCCAGTACAACCCGAGCCAGCTCACGCGAGACCTCAAGGCGCGCACCCCTCAAGAGGAAGAAGGGGCCACCAACGAGGTGCTGCGGCTGGCCGGCCCGCCCCGGGAGTCCATTCGGATCAACGCGCTGGAGCTGGATGCGGCCGACCAGCTCGAGAAGGGCGATCCCGTCGCCGGGAGCATGGGGATCGCGCCCCAGCTCGCCGCCTTGGAGATGCTGCTCTACCCCAAGAGTGCGCAGGTAATTGCGAGCACGGCCCTGCTCCTGGCCGGGACCATCGAGTTCGGTCCGCCGCCCGAGGCCCCGTTCACCCTGTTCATCTGGGGGGCGAAACGGGTGCTCCCGGTGCGCATCAAGGAGTTCACCATCGAGGAGCTGCATCACGACCCCCAGCTCAACCCCATCGTGGCCACCGTGAACCTGTCCATGGACGTGCTGAGCTATGCCGACTTTGGCGTGGAGCATCCGGGTTATCACCTGTTTCTCGCCCACCAGCTGGTCAAGGAGGCCATGGCCGTGGTGGGGAGTGCTCGCGGCGCGGCATCCGCCGTATCCGCATCCATCGATCTCGGGTGAACGTCATGTTCGAACCCAGCAGTCGTTACGCATCCATCGCGCAGGCGACCCTCGAGCTTCCCGACGGCCGGGAGGTGCGCCATGTGCGCCGCCGTTTCCTACCCCAGGGGAGTGCACTGCCGGTGTTGGCGGAGGTGACCGTCACAGACTCGGACCGACTGGACCTCGTGGCTGCTCGCACGCTTGGGGATCCCGAGCTGTTCTGGCGGGTGGCCGATGCCAACGACGCCATGAATCCTTTCGACCTGGTAGCCGAACCGGGTGCCGTGCTGCACGTTCCCGTGCCACAGGCGGGAGCATGAATCCGCTGGGCGGCACACTCACCCTGCTCATGGGCGACCGTGTACCGGCGCCGGCGCCGCCGCCCGTCCTGGAGGCGCTGGAGTCGGTGGAGGTGACCCACAGCGACCGGGGACGCTCCGGCTTCCAGATCACGCTGCGCGCCGGGCGCGGACGCGCCGACCTGATGGACGATCCCCTGCTGGCACTGCCGGCCCTGCGTCCCTGCAGCCGGGTGGTGATGATCGTGGCGGTGCAGGGTGTGCCCGAGGTGGTCATGGACGGCATCGTGATGGATCAGCAGTACACCCCTTCCGACAGCCCGGGCGCCTCCCACCTCACCCTCACCGGAGAAGACGTCAGCGTCATGATGGATCTCGAGGAGAGATCCGTCGAACACCCGGCCCAGTCCGAGCCGGTCATCGTGTACAAGATCCTCGCGCAGTACGCCCAATACGGTGTGGTCCCGAAGGTGGTTCCGCCGCCCAGCCTGGACGTGCCCTTGCCTGTGGAGCGCACCCCGGTCCAGCAGGAGACCGATCTGCAATATCTGCAGGAGATGGCGGAACGGTTCGGCTACACCTTCTTCGTCACACCCGGCCCGGCACCGCTGGTCAACACCGCCTACTGGGGCCCTCCGCCGCGGCTGGGCGCCCCGCAGCGCGCCCTCATCGTGGGCCCCGGCCCCCACAGCAACGCCGAAATTGCCCAGTTCCGTTACGACGGTAACGCACCGATCCAGGTGCAGGGACGCGTCCAGGACCGGAACACCGGGCAGGATCTGCCGGTGCGCAGCGTCGGCCTTACGCGCCCACCCCTGGCGACCCAGCCGGCCTGGGCCACACAGGATTGTGTGGCCACTCGACAATTCCGCCATTCGGGTCTGAGCGCCGCTCAGGCATTCGCTCAGGCCCAAGGCGAGGTGGACATCGCCGCGGAACGCGCGGTGGAGGTCTCAGGCAGCCTGGACGTCTTGCGTTACCGGGGCGTGCTCAAGCCCCGGGCCCTGGTGGGCGTGCGGGGTGCCGGGTACGCCTATGACGGCCTGTACTACGTGCAGCGGGTCACGCACCAAATCCGCCGGGGCGGCTATACCCAGCGTTTTACGCTCACCCGCGAAGGGCTGGGCGCCACCACACCGGCCGTGCCCCCATGAGAACCTTCTTCGGCAAGTATCGGGGCACGGTGGCCAACAACGTGGACCCGTTGCAGCTGGGGCGCCTCCAGGTGCAGGTCCCTGCGGTGTACGGAGAAGGCCGGCTCAGCTGGGCCATGCCCTGCGTACCCTTCGCGGGCCCGGGCGTGGGCCTCTTTCTGCTCCCCCCCAACGGGGCCAACGTGTGGGTGGAGTTCGAGGCCGGAGATCCAGACTACCCCATCTGGAGCGGCTGCTTCTGGGGCCAGGGGGAGGTCCCCGCCTCGCCTGCCATCGAGCAGATGAAGGTGCTGAAGACAGAGCTGGCCACCATCACCGTGAACGACCTGCCCGGCGCCGGGGGGATCCGGATCGAGACCACCACGGGGGCCCGGATCGAGATCACCCCCCAAGGGATCCGGATCGACAACGGCATGGGGGGCGTGATCCAGCTCAGCGGCCCGCAGGTGTCCATCAACAACGGCGCCCTGGAGGTGACGTGATGCCCGGCTTTCTCCTGCACGTCGGCGCGACGGTGATCTGCAGCCACGGCGGACAGGCCCAGCCCGTGGTCCCCAACTCCCGGGTGCGGGTGGGCGGCCAGCCCATCGTCACCCTGAGCGGGCCCTACACCGTAGCCGGTTGTCCATTCAACGTCAGCGGAAGCCCGGTTCCCTGCGTGACCGCCAACTGGGTCACCGCCGCGGTGCGGGTTCGGG
>JALVEU010000224.1 GCA_027030565.1 Gammaproteobacteria bacterium
GTCCTGATCCTCCCAGTTGCGCGGATAGCCGATCCCGGGCTTGGACTCGACGTTGTTGAACCAGGTGTATTCCACACCCTTGCGGTTGGTCCAGACGTTCTTGCAGGTCACCGAGCAGGTATGGCAACCGATGCACTTGTCCAGATTGAAGACGAGGGCGAAATTGGCTCTGACTTTCATGGATCGATCCTTGTATCACTCACCGCGAAGACGCGAAGGACGCGAAGAGAATATTGGAAAGGAAGGGACGGAAATGTGGCGATACGGCGAATGTGTATGTCACACGTAGCGCACCTGCATCCATATTGTTGTTCATTCTTCCTTCGCGTCTTCGCGGTGCCACTCGCGCCTTCGCGGTGAATCCTAGGGGTTCCAGCCGAGGACGCGCCGGCGGATGCCCTGCTTGAGCAGGGGGACGTTGAAGTTGATGAGCAACCCGATGGGCCAGCCGCCCAGCCGCAGATAGGTGAGAAGCTGTGCCTCGTGGATGGGCTGCAGGGCCTCCACCGCCTTGAGTTCGACCACGACTTGGCGCTCTGCGAGGAAATCCAGCCGATAGCCACAGTCGAGATGCCGCCCCTTGTAGCGAACCGGGAGGGGCTTTTGGCGTTCGTAACGGATACCTTGCTGATCGAACTCGAAGGCCAGCGCCTCTTCGTAGGCAGACTCCAGTAGTCCGGGGCCCAACGCTCGGTGGACCTCGATGGCCGCTCCGATGATCCTGACGCTGACCGGATCCATGGGCTGAGACATTTCCAATCCTGCATGGCTCTCATTCTTTCTTCGCGTTCTTCGCGCCTTCGCGGTGCAATGGTCACGAGGGCTTGCCGAAGGCCACTTCGGGCTCGCGTTCGGGCGCGTCCTCGAAGGCCGGGTCCAGGGCGGTGCGGGCGGCGGGGCGCAGGGGCGTTTCCGCCGGGGCCTCCTGCGGGGGCTCGGCCTCGGGATAGGGGGCCTGGGGCACGTCGGGTGGGTTCAAGGCCGCCTCGCGCTCCGGGGTGAGGGGCCGCTCCAGCCAGTCGATGTCGCCGTCGGCGATCTTGTGCACCAGCACGTACTCGTCGCGCTGGGAGCCCACGGTGCCGTAGTAGTTGAAGCCGTAGGCGAGCTGCGCGTAGCCGCCGATCATGTGGGTGGGCTTGACCACCACACGCGTCACCGAGTTGAGGATGCCGCCGCGCTTGCCGGTGGTGTTGGAGCCCGGCACGTTCACGATCTTCTCCTGGGCGTGGTACATGATGGCCATGCCCTCGGGCACCCGCTGGCTGACCACCGCGCGGGCCACCGTTGCCCCGTTGGCGTTCAGGGCCTCCACCCAGTCGTTGTCCTGGATGCCGGCGCGGGCGGCGTCGCGCTCCGAGATCCAGACCACCGGGCCGCCGCGGAACAGGGTGAGCATACGCAGGTTGTCGTTGTAGGTGGAGTGGATGCCCCACTTGGAGTGGGGGGTGATCCAGTTGAGTACCAGATGCGGCTTGTCGCCCAGGCGCCGGCGCACGGGCTCCGTTTCGCCCATGTCCAGGGGCGGGCGGTAGGCGCAGAGGCCCTCGCCGAAGTCCAGCATCCACTCGTGGTCCTGATAGAACTGGGCGCGACCGGTGAGCGTGCGGAACGGGATGCGCTCGTGCACGTTGGTGTAGCCCGAGGTATAGCTCACCTCCTCGGACTCCAGGCCGCTCCAGGTGGGCGCGGTGATGATCTTGCGCGGCTGGGCCTTGATGTCGGCGAAGGTGATCTTGTCGTGGGCCCGGCCGGCGGCCAGGTGCGCATGGTCGCGACCGGTCTTCTCCGACAGCGCCTTCCAGGAGCGCACGGCCACCTCGCCGTTGGTCTCGGGGGCGAGCGTCAGGATGGCCTCGCAGACGTGCACGTCCTCGGCCAGCGAGGGCATGCCCTCGGTCTTGCCGGGCTCGCGGATCACGCCCACGTGCTGCTTGAGGCGCTCGTACTCCTCGCGAGTGTCCCAGTCGATGCCCTTGACGTTGTTGCCCAGGCGCTCCAAGAGCGGCCCCAAGGCCTCGTACATGCGGCCCACGTTGGGATAGTCGCGCTCCACCACCTTGAGCTGGGGCAGGGTCTTGCCCGGGACGGGCTCGCACTCGCCCCGCTTCCAGTCCCGGACCTCCAAGGGCTGGCCCAGCTCCGTGGGAGTGTCGTGCATGAGCGGCGTGGCCACCAAGTCCTTGCGCACGCCCAGGTGCTTGTCTGCCAGCCTGGAGAAGGTACGGGCCAGGGTGCGGAAGATCTGCCAGTCCGAGCGTGACTCCCAGCCCGGGTCCACCGCCGCGGTGAGCGGGTGGATGAAGGGGTGCATGTCCGTGGTGTTGAGATCGTTCTTCTCGTACCAGGTGGCCGTGGGCAGCACGATGTCCGCGTAGGCGCCGGTGGAATTGAGCCGGAAGTTGATGTCCACCAGCAGGTCCAGCTTGGCGATGGGCGCCGTGTCGCGCCAGCGGATCTCCCGGCCCCGGGCCTCGGGGCGCACGTCCTGCATCACGCCGTTCTGGGCGCCCAGCAGGTGCTTCAAGAAGTATTCGTGGCCCTTGGCGCTGGTGCCCAGCAGGTTGGCCCGCCACACGAACAGATTGCGCGGGAAGTTCTCGGGGGCGTCGATGTCCTCGGCGGCGAAGGCGAGATCGCCTTCTTTCAGGCGCCGGACCACGTGTTCCACCATGCCGGCCTCGTCCGTGGCGCCGGCGGCCTCGGCCTTGCGCACGATCTCCAGCGGGTTCTCGTTGAAGTGCGGGGCCGAGGGCAGCCAGCCCAGGCGCTGGGAGACCACGTTGTAGTCGGCCAGGGTGTAGCCCTTGTACTTGCCCTTGGCGGTGTCGGCCAGGAGCCCGTCGGCGGCGATGGACTCGTAGCGCCACTGGTCGGTGTGGAAATAGAAAAAGCTCGTGCCGTTCATCTGCCGCGGCGGGCGGGCCCAGTCCAGGGCGAAGGCGATGGGCGCCCAGCCCGCCTGGGGCCGCAGCTTCTCCTGACCCACGTAGTGGGCCCAGCCGCCGCCCGACTGGCCCACGCAGCCGCACAGGTGCAGCAGGTTCATGATGGACCGGTAGGTCATGTCGTTGTGGTACCAGTGGTTCACACCGGCACCCAGGATCACCATGGAGCGCCCCTGGGTCTTGGCCGCGTTGTCGGCGAACTCGCGGCCCGTGCGCTCGATGTCCGCGCGCTTGACCCCCGTGACCTGTTCCGCCCAGGCCGGGGTGTAGGGCACCGAGGCGTCGTCGTAGCCCGAGGCGCGCGCATCGCCCAGGCCCTGGTCCACGCCGTACTGGGCCACTTGCAGGTCGAAGACCGTGGCCACCAGGAGCTCCTCGCCGCCCAGGCGCAGGCGCCGCACGGGGATCCTGCGGGTGAGGCGCCGCCCCTCTTCGGGCACGAAGTGGGGGAAGTCCACCTCGACCACCTCGTCGTGCCGGCCCAACAGGCTCAATGCCAGCCGCACCTCGCGCCCCTCGGCATCGCGCGGCTCCAGGCTCCAGCGCCCGGTCTCGCCCCAGCGGAAGCCCACGGAGCCCCGGGGCACCACCACGTCGCCCGTCTGCTCGTCCACGCCCAGGGTCTTCCACTCCGGGTTGTTGGCCTGGCCCAGGGCGTCGTCGAAGTCCGAGGCGCGCAGGAAGCGATCGGGCACCAGCCGCCCCTCGTGCGCCCGCAGGCGCACCAGCATGGGCAGATCCGTGTAGCTGCGCGCGTAGTCCTGGAAGTAGGGCACCTGCCGGTCGATGAAGAACTCCTTGAGCGCCACGTGGGCGAAGGCCATGAACAGGGCCGCGTCGGTGCCCTGCCTGAGCGGCATCCACAGATCGGCGAACTTGACGTATTCGGCGTAGTCCGGGGCCACCGCCACCACCTTGGTGCCCTTGTAGCGCACCTCGGAGTAGAAGTGCGCATCGGGCGTGCGGGTCATGGGCAGGTTGGCCCCGCAGACGATGATGTAGCCCGAGTTGTACCAGTCGGCCGCCTCGGGCACGTCGGTCTGCTCGCCCCAGACCTGCGGTGAGGAGGGGGGCAGGTCGCAGTACCAGTCGTAGAAGGAGAGCACGGCGCCGCCGATGAGCGACAGATAGCGGCTGCCCGCGGCATAGGAGATCATGCTCATGGCCGGGATGGGCGAGAATCCGGCGATGCGGTCCGGGCCCCAGCGGCGGATGGTGTGGACGTTGGCCGCGGCGATGATCTCGGCCACCTCGTCCCACTCGGCGCGCACGAAGCCGCCCAGGCCGCGCACGGCGGTGTATTGCTTGCGCTTGTCCGGATCGGCCTGGATGGCCGCCCAGGCCTCCACGGGATCCTTGCCGGCGGCGCGCTCGGCGCGGTACAGCTCCAGCAGCCGCCCGCGGATCAGCGGGTACTTCACCCGGTGTGGGCTGTACAGGTACCAGGAGAAGCTCGCCCCACGCTGGCAGCCACGTGGCTCGTGGTTCGGCAGGTCGGGGCGCGTGCGCGGGTAGTCCGTGGCCTGCATCTCGAAGGCCACCAGGCCGTTCTTCACATGGATGTTCCAGGAGCAGCCGCCGGTGCAGTTCACCCCGTGGGTGGAACGCACCACCTTGTCGAACCGCCAGCGGTTGCGATAGGCGTCCTCCCACTGCCGGTCCTCGTCGGTGACGATGCCATGGCCGTCGGAGAAACGGCCCTTGACCTTCTTGAAAAAGCGCAGTCTGTCGAGAAAGTGACTCATGAGAATTTGCCGGTATTAACCACAGAGACCCAGAGAACAAAGAGGGCGTGGAAGAGATCCATGGAAATTTATCCTATTTCAGCAGACGCTGATTTACTGGCTGCGGCGACGCACCGGTGCTCAAAACAGCGTCTCCCGCCGGCGTTGACGCATGATTCCTTTTCCATGCCGCGTACTCTCTACTTCTCTGTGTCTCGGTGGTGAACGTGTTCAAGCCGCGGCGCTGGCACGGGCCAGGGAGAGGTAGACCAGGCCGTTTTCGACACGCACCGGATGGCGGTGTGTGCAGCCCTCGTCGGGTGGCACGGCCTCGCCCTTCTCCAGGTCGATGACCCAGTCGTGCAGCGGGCAGGCGACCTTGTGGTCGAACACGATGCCCTGTGACAGCGGGCCGCCCTTGTGCGGACAGCGGTCGTCCAGGGCGAACACCCGATCGTCCTTGGTGCGGAAGATCGCGATGTTCCCGTCCGGATGCTCCACCACCCGGGCACCCAGCCGCGGGATGTCGTCCAGCCGGCAGATTTCCAACCATTCACTCATGATCTGTTCCTCTGTTCATTTCACCTCACCGCGAAGGCGCGAAGTGCGCGAAGAGAATATTTAGAGAAGGATGAACCGCAGGAATGGGGCCTGGGCGCACCAGAAGCGTGCGCCGCATCGCCAGGTTCTCGTTTCTTTCTCATCCAATTTTTCTTCGCGTCCTTCGCGCCTTCGCGGTGCACTCGCGTTTTCGCGGTGAATCAAGCCACGCCCTGGATCAGGCGGATGGGTTCGAACTCGTGGCGGTCGGCGCCTTCGGCCCGTTCCTTCCAGGGGTCGATCTGGGCGTATTTCTGGGACTCCAGGAAGCGCTCGGCCAGCCGCTTGCGGTTGTCGGCGTCGTCGACGATGCGTTCCTTGATGTAGTGCAGTCCCACTCGTTCGACCCACGGGGCGGTGCGTTCCAGATAGTGGGCCTCCTCGCGATAGAGCTGCAGGAAGGCGGCGGTGTACTCGAGCACTTCCTCCATGGTCTCCACCTTGACCAGGAAGTCGGTCACACGCACCTTGATGCCCCCGTTGCCGCCCACGTGGATCTCCCAACCCGAGTCCACGGCCACCACACCCAGGTCCTTGATGGTGGCCTCGGCGCAGTTGCGGGGGCAGCCGGAGACGGCCATCTTGACCTTGTGCGGCATCCAGGAGCCCCAGGTCATCTTCTCGATCTCGATGCCCATGGTGGTGGAGTCCTGGGTGCCGAAGCGGCACCATTCCGAACCCACGCAGGTCTTGACCGTACGGATGGCCTTGCCGTAGGCGTGCCCCGAGACGAAGCCTGCACGGGCCAGATCGCCCCAGATGCCGGGGAGCTGCTCCTTCTTCACGCCCAGCAGGTCGATGCGCTGGCCGCCGGTGACCTTCACCGTGGGGACCTCCCACTTCTCGGCGATCTCGGCGATGGCCCGGAGCTGTGCGGGTGAGGTCTCCCCGCCGAAGATGCGTGGCACCACGGAATAGGTGCCGTCCTTCTGAATGTTGGCGTGCACCCGCTCGTTGATGAACCGCGAGCGGTAATCGTCGGCGTATTCGCCGGGCCAGGCCACCACCAGGTAGAAGTTGAGTGCCGGGCGGCACTTGCTGCAGCCGTCGGGCGTCTTCCACTCCATGAAGCGCATGACCTCGGGGATGCTCTTGAGCTGATGATCCACGATAGCCTTGCGCACCTCGTCATGGGTGTATTCGGTGCAGCCGCACAGGGGCTTCTTCTTGGGTGAGGCGTCGTAGCCCTCGCCCACCGTGGAGGCGAGCAGGGCCTCCACGAGCCCAGTGCAGGAGCCGCAGGAGCTCGAGGCCTTGGTGTGGGCGCGCACCTCCTCCAGGGTGAACAGGCCCTTGGTGACGATGGCATCCACGATCTCGCCCTTGCACACGCCGTTGCAGCCGCAGATCTCCGCATCATCGGGCAGGGCCATCACGCGGGTCTTCTCGTCCCCGTGGCCGGCGTCGCCCACATCGTGTTGGCCGAAGAGGATGGTGTGCCGGAAGTCGGAGATGTCCGCCCCGTCACGCATGAGCTGGAAGTACCAGGAGCCGTCCATGGTGTCGCCGTAGAGCACCGCCCCTTTGATGCGGTCGTCGCGCACCACGAGCTTCTTGTACATGCCCCGGGCCGGGTCCTGCAGCACCAGGGTTTCATCCCCCTCGCCCTCGTTGAATTCGCCGGCCGAGAACAGGTCGATGCCCGTGACCTTGAGCTTGGTGGAGGTCACCGAGCCGGCGTAGCGGGCATAGCCGAGCCCTGCGAGATGATTGGCGCAGACCTTGGCCTGCTCGAACAGCGGCGCCACCAGGCCGTAGGTCTTGCCCCGGTGCTGTACGCACTCGCCCACCGCATACACGCGCGGATCGAAGGTCTGGAGGGTGTCGTTGACCACCACGCCGCGCTCGCAGTAGATGCCGGCTCGCTGGGCGAGCTCGATGTTGGGCCGGATCCCCACGGCCATGACCACGAGATCGGCCGGGAGCTCCGTGCCGTCGGCGAAGGCCACCGCCTGCACGCGCCCATCGCCCCGGATCTCGGTGGTCTGGGCCGGCATGCGGAACTTGAGCCCGCGCTCCTCCAAGGAGCGCTTGAGGAGGGCGGCGGCCGGTGGATCGAGCTGTTTCTCCATGAGGGTGTCGAGCAGGTGCACCACGGTGACGTCCATGCCCTGCTTCATGAGTCCGTTGGCCGCCTCCAAGCCCAGCAGGCCGCCGCCGATGACCACGGCCTTCTCATACTGGCGGGCCGCCTGGAGCATGGCCTCCACGTCTGCGATGTCGCGGAAGCCCAGCACGCCCTGCAGGTCCGCACCGGGCAGCGGGATGATGAAGGGCAGGGAGCCGGTGGCCAGCAGCAGGCGGTCGTAGGGGGCCTCCAGGCCGCTCTCGGCCCGTACCACACGCCGGCGCCGGTCGATGGCCACCACGGGATCGCCCGTATGCAGGGTGATCCCGTTGTCCTCATACCACTGCCGGTCGTTGAGGATGATCTCGTCGACGGTCTTCTCGCCGGCCAGCACCGGCGAGAGCATGATGCGGTTGTAGTTGGGGTAGGGCTCGGCCCCGAACACGGTGATCTCATAGCGCTCGGGGTCCAGCTTGAGCAACTCCTCGAGCGTGCGCACACCGGCCATGCCGTTGCCGATCAGAACCAGTCTTTCTTTCGCCATGGAACGTGACACCTGTCAGTGGAAGCGCAGTCGCATCATGGCAAGCAATACTCGTGCCAGTGTGCTGTGCCCTTGTGCTTGCGGGATCTTGGGCCGGTGCAGTCCACGCATGGGACGTGCTTTGGTGCATCCGGGGAGTGCGGTGCACAGCAATGGTGCAAGCCCGTTCGGTGCCGTGCGGGGACAGCACCGAGAGCGCTCGGCTGGAAATGGGATGAGGGCTGCCGCAAGAGCCGCGTGGGCATGCGGTGCATCCAGGTTTGGCCCGCTTGTTGCATAAGCCGCCGGGAGAGCCTTCCCGACGTGTGCCGAGGTGACCGACGATGAGCGAGCGATTCTCCGTCCTTTCCTTCTCCGGCAAGTACCGGATCCTGCATCTGACCTGGTTCGCCTTCTTTCTGACCTTCGTGGTCTGGCTGGGCCTGGGGCCGATGATGCCGTTCATCGAGGAGGCACTGCAGCTCACCGATCAGCAGGCCAAGGTACTCCTGATCCTCAATGTGGCCATGACCATCCCCGCACGGATCGTCGTGGGCATGCTGGTGGACAAATACGGACCGCGCATCCTGTTCAGCGCCATCCTGGTGCTGGGCGGTGTCATCAGCATCCTCTTCGCCTGGGCCGACAGCTACGAGCGGCTGGCGCTGCTGCGGTTTCTCTCCGGCTTCATCGGCGCGGGCTTCGTGGTGGGCATCCGTATGATCGGCGAGTGGTTCCCCGCCCGGGAGACCGGAATCGCCCAGGGCATCTATGCGGGCTGGGGGAACTTCGGCTCCGCGGGTGCGGCCATGACCCTGCCCTTCATCGCCGCCAGTATCGGGGGTGAGAACGGCTGGCGCTGGGCCTTCACCTTCGCCAGCCTCGTGGCCATCGCCTACGGGATCTTCTATTACACCGCCGTGCGCAACACACCCAAGGGCTCCACCTATTTCAAGCCCAAGAAGAGCGGGGCCATGGAGGTCACCAGCCCGGGCGATCTGGTGCTCTACGTACTCATGAATATCCCGCTGTACCTGGCCCTGGCGCTGCTGACCTGGAAGCTCTCACCTGCCAAGATGGGGCTCATCGGCTGGGCGACGGCCGACGCGATCTACGCCGGCTTGGCGGTGGTGTTCGCCGTACAGACCTGGCGGGTCTGGCATCTCAATGCCCATATCTTCAAGGATCCGGTGCCCGAGCTGCACCGCTACAAGTTCAAGCAGGTGGCGGTCCTGGACTGGGCCTACCTGGTGACCTTCGGCACGGAGCTGGCAGTCGTCTCCATGCTGGCCATGTTCTACGTCTCGTGGTTCGGCCTGCCCAAGGTGGTGGCGGCGGTGCTGGCGGGCGTCTATCCGTTCCTCAACCTGTTCGCGCGTCCGGGCGGCGGCTGGCTCAGCGACCGCATCGGGCGCAAGCGGGCCCTGGCGCTCACCTTCGTGGGCATCACGGCGAGCTTCCTGGCGCTGGGCCTCGTGGATCCGAGCTGGCCGGTGGCCCTGGTGGTGGGGCTCACCCTGCTGGGGGGGATCGCCTCCAAGGCCGGCTCGGGTGCCGTCTACGCCATGGTGCCCCTGGTCAAGCGCCGTCTCACGGGCCAGATCGCCGGCATGGCGGGCGCCTTCGGCAACGTGGGGGCGGTGCTGTTCCTCACCGTGAACTCCCTGGTGGATTACGACCAGTTCTTTTTGTTCATCGGGGCCATCTCGGGCCTCGTGCTGCTGCTCATCCTCCTCTTCCTGGAGGAACCGGCCGGCCAGATGGCCGAGATCCTGCCCGACGGTACGGTGGAGCTGATCGAGGTGAAGTGAGGCCTGGGTACGTGGGGATCGGCTGGTCTGGCAGCTCCGAGAGGCCTGCCAGATGAATTTTGCATCAAGATATGCATCTAATGATGTATTCTTCGATGCAGAATCC
>JALVEU010000225.1 GCA_027030565.1 Gammaproteobacteria bacterium
CAAAGGTCGGAAGCAGGTGTGACCCTGCACGCAGCACCAGGGGCAATGCGAAACGTGCATCGCCCGGCGGCCGATCGGCATCGCCGGGCCCGAGTCCCACCGCTGCTGCGGCCGTCAGGCGCCCAGGCGGCAGCTCCACCCAATGCACCGTGGGCAACTCCATGGAGACCGATCCGGCGGTCCCGGGCAGGGCCAGGGGAGCGAGCGCCGCCGCCCGGCGTGGATCCAGGCCCAGCCCCCCGGAGCCATAGGGCGCCGCCACCACCGTGGGCACCCCCTCGCGCAACGCATCGGCCAACATCGCGAGTCGGGAGGTGGTCCCCTGGCTGAGCGGCCAGCTATAGGCCACCAGCGCCGGCAGCAGCTCGGCGAGCCTGCGATGGAAACGGAGCACCACCGAGGCGTCCAGCGGCCACGGTCCCAGAGCATCCAGGCTCCTGCGGTCTACGGTGACGAGCACCACTTCGGCGGCCGCGCGGGCATCGGCCAGGCGCATGGCCGTCCCGTATGCCCAGTGCTCCAGGTCGCGCAACCATCCGGAGAAGGCGAGCACCACGCTGAGCGAGAGCAAGACCGCCAGACCGCGCAGGCGTCGGGTCAGGCGCAACCTGGGCAGGGCCAAAGCGGACCACCGACGACCGGCGCCCCTCCCCTGCCCGGTTCTTTGCTTCGCCCTTTCCATCGACTTCGCCGCTCATATTCCCTTCTTCGAAACAAATACTAGGGGCTCGCCCCCGCCTCGCCGCCTGCATGCTGGACAAATCCCCCCAAGGACCCGACGGGAAGTCACTCCCGAGGCCCCGGTAGGTGATGAGAGCGTCACGCTGCGTCGCCATGGCGCGTACAATGGGTCTTGCCATGGCTCAACCGCATGATTCGCATGGGAAACGGGAACGGGTGGCCGAGCGGCTGGTGGGCAACAGCCGCAAGCTGTTCGAGTTCGCCATCCGCCAGGTGCAGGCACGCGCACGTGCGGGTCCCACCGGTCATCCGCCGGTGCCGGACCGGTACGCCTTCAAGGACGCCGTGGAGACCCTCGCCGAGCTCGCTGCCGAGACGCTCGATACCGCCTGCGAGCGCATGCGGGCAAACCTGGACCCGTCGCCGGAGGTCGTGGACCCGGAGACCGGCCATCTGACCATCATCGAGCCCGAGGAGGAGGCGCTCGGACTTCACATGGCCGCCCTCTGTGCCCCCGTGGCCGAGCGCCACGGGGAGCGTCTGCGACGCGTGCAGGCGCTGTTGCCGCGCATCGGGCCGATCGCCGATCCCCACGCGCTGGATCCGGACATGTTGCTCGGGGCGCTCAGCGCTCGCATCGCCCATACCGGGCTCGAGGAGAACGCCAAGCGATTGTGCTGCCGTCTGCTCCTCGAGGCGATGGAACCCCACCTCGGGCCCTTCTACGAGGCGGCCTGCGGACTCTTGCGCCACCTGCCGCCACCCGAAGACGCCGCTGTCCGCGCCGTGGCGGCCACGCGGACCACCCCCGCGCCTGGGAGCCTCGACACCTCGGGGCTGATCGTGATCCCGAACCAAGTCCTGGCCACTGGCACCCACCGGAGCGTCGAAGGCGCCACCGTGTCCGGTGACGACACCCAGGTGCCGGCACTCAGTCCCTTCGAACGCGAGACCATCATCGACGCCTTCACCACCCTACAGCGGGAGCAGGCCGCCAGGGCCGAGCTGTTGCCGCCGGAAGCCCTCACCCGGCGTGTGGCGGCGGTGCTCTACGCACAGGGCACCTTCAACACGACGCACCTCAGTGCGGCCATCGCTCCCGTGGCGCAGTTCGTACACGAAGTGTTCAGCGCGGTTCTCGCCGATACCGCACTGCCCGAGCCCACACGCCCCCCGCTGGCCGCCCTGCAGGTACCCATCACCAAGCTCGCCTTCATGGACATGGAGGCCTTCCGCAACCCCGAGCGGCCCGCCCGGCAGCTCCTGCGCACGTACACCGCACTGGCCCTCCACGCCACCGGCCCCGACGCCGATCGAGTGCTGCAGGGTCTCTCCCGCGCCGTGCGCCACCTCTGCGACCGGTTCGACCGGGACCTCCGCGTCCCGGAACAGACCCTCCGCGCCTTGGAACGGCTGCTGGCCGAGACCGAGCGCCGTGCCCGGCGCCGCGAGCAAGAGGCTCAGGCGATCCAGAAACGACGCACGCGGCTCCATGCCGCCCAGGAGGAGGTGCAGCGCCTGTATGCCCAGCGCACCAAGGGTCGAACCGTGCATCCCCGCGTGGCCGGATTCCTGCGCTCGGCGTGGCTGCCTTGCATGGCGCGTGTGCTCGCGGTCAAGGGCCGCAGCAGCGCTGCCTGGCGGGAGCACGAGTGCCTGCTCGAACAGCTGGTGCTGGCCGGGGCAGGCAACCTCCCACTGGAACGCTTCGACATGATCCTGGGCCCGCTGGACACACTGGAGGACGAGCTCGCCAGTCTGCTTACCCAGTGTCTGGGCGAACCACCCTCGCAACTGGCCCAACTGATGCGCTGGCTGCGCGCCACCCGTTTTCGTGCCCTGCAGGCAGCAGTGGCTGTCGGAGAAGCCGGGCGGGCCGGTTCCCTGCCCCCTGCACCACCCCGCCGACGCACCCGGCGGTCGCCCACGGACACGGCGGAAATGGTCGCACCGTCCGAGGCCGAACTGCGGGCAGCGGCCGCAGCCGCGGACGAACCCACCGCCGCACCACTGCCGCCTGCAGTGCGCCCCGGAACCTGGTTCGAGATCTACCGGGGCAGCCACCGCCCCAAGCGCCGACTCAAGCTCTCCACGATTCTCCCGGACACGGGCGAGGTCTTGTTCACCTCGCGCACCGGCGAGGAGGTCGTCACGCTGCCCCTGAAGCAGTTCCTGCGCGATCTGCGTACGGGGCGCAGCCGCCCCATCGAAGACACCAACCGCTTCGAAGAGGCCCTGCAGGCGGTGATCCGCAGCCGCACGCAGGGCGAGACCTGAACCCCGGACGTCACGGAACCGCCCGGGCATTGATTCGGCCGGGGCGAATACCTATATTAGCATTTGGCTACGTACTTGATTTCGATCAGACTCTAACGCGTGCAGGCCCGTAAACTGGGTACTGCATCAAAAAACGGGACCGTATCGAAGGAGGTGCGCCATGAAATCTGTTCGCAAGCTCGCGCTTTCTGCTGCACTCGCCACGGCCGCCGCGCTGCCGATGACGCAGGCCCAGGCTTGGTGGGGCTGGGGCCCCTGGGACTGGTGGGACGGCCCGGGAAGCTGGTGGGGCGATGGCTGGGGCTGGGGTGATTTCGACTTCCGGATTCGCGCCCGAGCCCACGGTTGGGGCGATTGGTGGGACTACTACGGCCCGTGGTGGGCCTATCCGCCTCCGTATTGGGCCTATCCCTACTGGGGCGCCTATCCGTACTACGCGCGACCCGCAGCACCCGCTCCGGCCCAGCCGCAGCAGCAGGAGAGCAAGTGACCGGGATCTAGACACCTGCGCACAGGGACGTGCGCCCATCCGGCTGCTCCTCTCGGCGCAAAGCGATATCATCTCCCCGGGATCGTCGCGGACGATGCCGCAACACGGCGGTGATCGGGAGTTCACGCCGCCGGGGAGAGACCTCCATGTCCGACTATTGGCCCCATGCGAGCCTCCTCGCCGCCGCCTGGGTGCTCTATTTCATCATTCACTCGGCCCTGGCCTCCCTGCGCCTCAAGCGCTGGGTGGCCGAGCACTGGACGGCCGCCATGCCGCTCTACCGGCTCGGCTACAACCTGCTGGCGGTGGTCCTGTTGATCGGGCCGGTGGGCCTGTTGTGGGCCGATCCAGGCCCCCCGCTGTGGACCCGCTCCCACTGGATACGCTGGAGTGCCGACCTGCTGGCCCTGGCAGCGGTGGCAGGCTTCGTGGTCTCGCTGCGCTACTATGACGGCGCCGAGTTCCTGGGCCTGCGCCAGCTCCGGGAGCATTCCAGGCGTGTGGAAGACCTGGAACGCTTCCGTCTCTCGCCCTTCCATCGCTACGTGCGCCACCCGTGGTACTTCTTTGGCCTGGTGATCGTCTGGACACGCGACATGACGGCCGGATGGCTACTCACCTGCGTGCTCGTGACGCTCTACTTCTGGCTCGGTTCGCGCCTCGAGGAACGCAAGCTCATCGCCTATCACGGCGAGGTCTATCGCCGCTACCGGCGCCTCGTACCGGCACTCGTCCCTCTCCCCTGGCGCCGCTTGTCCAGGCGGGACTGTGAGGCGCTGCTGGCCACGGATCCCGCTGCATCCGGGCGGTGCGAGCCGTGAGCGAGCACCAGGGCGAGACCGGGACGCATGTGGCGCGCCCTCGGCGAGCAGGGCGTCGACGGTACGGCGCACCTGCGGATCGTCCCAGTCCAGTCCGCCGTAACGCAGATAACGCAGCCGTCCCGCCTTGTCCACGAGGACGTTGGTGGGAAAACCGAACACCCGCCAGGGCCGCACGGTGACGCCCTCGGCGTCCAGCAGGATCAGGGCCTCCACGGGCGTGTGCTGGAGAAAGGCCTCGAGCTGGTCTCGCGGCTCGGCCACGTCCACCGCCAGCACCACCAGGCCACGGTCTCGGTACGCGCGTACGAATCGGTTCAGGGACGGCAGCTCCGCCACGCAGGGCGGACACCAGCTCGCCCAGAAGTTGAGCAGAACCACCCGTCCCCGGTACGCCCGCAGGTCGTGGATGCGCCCGCTGCGGTCGGGCAGGCGCAACGCCGGCGCCTCCGGCGCGTCCGGATAGGGCCGGAACCCGGCACCTGCAGCCTGGCCACCACCACCGGAGGCTGCGGCGGGCTTGCGGGATGGCAGGGGTGCCGGCTCGAAGTGGGCGAGCAGGCGTACGGCACGCCGCACGAGTGCCGGGAAGGCCGCGCGAGCCGCCCGGTCGCGGGCACCGATGGCCTCGGGAGGCTTGTCGACGAACCCATCGGCCACGCCCTCCAGCCGCTCCACGTACACTGCGGCACCACCCCGACGCAGTGCCGAGACCAACTCCGGCAAGCGCCAGGCCTGAGTGGTGAGAGCCGGCTGGACCAGATACACGGGCAGATTGGCCAGCGCGGTCTCCGGGACGAACCGGACCTCCTCTCCGGGCTCCGGGAACCCGGCATAGAGGAATGGGTGGAGCAGGATGAGGCCCCGCAGGTCCCGACTGCCAGGATGAGCCGCCTGCCAGGACCATACGGCATCCAAGACCAGCCGCGCGCCGCTCTCCGAGGTGAGCACATAGACCCGCCCGGGGGCCGTGTGCACCGCCTCGTCGAGGACCACGCCCACCGCCTGCGGCGGGATGGCATCCAATGCCCCGTGGCCCGCCGGGATGAAATAGGCCTGGAGCAGGTCCACCAGCCAGACCTCCAGTCCCCTGTCGGCGATGCGCTGAGCCAGCCCCCGGTGGTCACGGTTGAATCCGAATTCCGAGGGAATCCAGACCACCAGGGCCTCCGGGCGTCGCCCGGACGACGGGACGAAGCGTTCCACGCTCAGCTCCGTCCCGTCCGGAGCCACGAGCTCCAGCGGTGTCTGCGCCGGGGCGGCGACCGGTGCGGTCTGGGGCACGCCGCCGGCCGCGGCCAACCCGAGGGTGCCCAGGATCACCCCCCGCAGGCGATGCTGCGCTAGACTCATGCTCAGGCCGCACAACATGCCTAGGGAGCGAGCAATCATGCGTATGAGATACATTGCCATTCTCACGGCCGTTTCCGGGATGTTCGCAGCAACGGGCCTGCCTGCGCAAGACGAGGACTTCGACGGTGTCATCCGATACCGGCAGGGTGTCATGAAGGCCCAGGCGGGTCACATGGCCGCTTTGTCCCAGATCGTCCGCGGACACGTCCCGGATCCCGAGCACCGTCTGGCCGAACTGCACGCCCGAGCCCTCGTCGGGCTCTTGGAGGACCTGGACCATTGGTTTCCCGAAGGCTCGGACTTCGGCGAGACCCGCGCCGAGGCACGCATCTGGGAGCGCTGGGACGATTTCCACCAGGCCTACGAGGAGGCTGAAGACCGGGCCGAGGCCCTGGTGAAAGCGGTGAAGAAGGGAGAGTCCAAGGCCATCGCCAAGGCGTTCAAGGGGTTGGCCGACGCCTGCAAGGCATGCCACAAGGACTTTCGCGCCGAAGAAGAGGACTGATCGGCGGCCTCCTGCTCGCCCTGCCCTGCGTCCTCGCCGGGCCCGATCCTGCTTTGGATCCGGAGCGTGTGGCGCGCGGCGAGCTGGTACTCCGGGCGGCTGGCTGTGCCGCCTGCCATACCGATCCCGAGGATCCAGAGGCCTTCCTGGCCGGGGGGCGGGCCCTGGAAACACCGTTTGGAACTTTCCACGCCCCCAACATCACGCCCGACCCGGAGCACGGGATCGGACGCTGGCGCGTGCACGATCTGGACCACGCCCTGCGCCACGGACGTGCCCCGGACGGCAGCGCGTATTTCCCGGTGCTGCCGTTCACCAGTTACACCCGCATGAGCACCGAGGACCTGGCCGCCCTATGGGCCTACCTCGTCACACGGCCTGCCGTATCCAGGCCGAACCGCCCCCATGATCTGCCCTGGTGGCTGCGCTGGCGCGGGCTGGCCACCCTATGGCAGTGGCTGTACTTCGACGCGGAACGCTTCGAACCGGACCCGAAGCGGGATGCACGCTGGAACAGGGGGGCCTACTTGGTGGAGGCCTTGGCCCATTGTGCCGAATGCCACAGCCCGCGCACCTGGCTCGGGGCCATCGACGAGGGCCGGCGCTTCGCTGGGACCCGCAGCGGCCCGGAAGGCAAGCCGGTCCCCAACATTACGCCGGATCGCGAGACCGGCATCGGCCGCTGGAGTGTCTCGGATCTGGCCTATTATCTGGAGACCGGCATGGACCCGGACGGCGACTTCGCCGGTGGACTGATGGCCGAGGTCATCGACTCCGGGATCGGCCATCTCCCACCCGAGGACCTCGAGGCCATCGCCGTCTACATCCTTTCCCTGCCGCCGATCCGGCATGCGGTAGACTCGGGTTCGGAAGACCAGCGCGACGAATTCGACTGAATATGACCCAGACCCTCGACATCCAGCCCATCCATGCCTTTTCCGACAATTTCATCTGGCGGATCGGCCGTGCGGGGACCGACACCGTCTGGGTGGTGGACCCCGGTGACGCCCGCCCCGTGCTGTCCACGCTGCGCGGCGAAGGCCTGCGACTGGGGGGCATCCTGATCACCCACAAGCACGGCGACCACGTGGGGGGCATCGGTCCCCTGACGCAGGCCTTCCCCGGGGTACCGGTGATCGGCCCGGCCGGCGAGCCCATCGCCGGGCTCAACGGCCGCGTGCACGAGGGCGACCGCGTGGCGCTCGACGGACTGGACCTGAGCGCCCGGGTCATGGAGGTGCCGGGTCACACCGAGGGTCACATCGCCTACGTGGTGAACCCGGAGGTCGGCCCGCCGCTGCTCTTCTGCGGCGACACGCTCTTTTCGGTGGGTTGCGGTCGGGTGTTCTCGGGCAGCCATACCCAGTTGCATGACAGCCTCATGCGCCTGGCCCGGCTGCCCGCCGAGACCCGGGTCTATTGCGCGCACGAATACACGCTGGACAACATCGGATTCGCCAAGTGGGTGGAACCCGACAACCCCGCCCTCCTCGCCCGCGAGGCCGAGGCCCACGCCCAGATCGACGCCGGGGCCGACACCGTTCCCTCCACCATGGCCACGGAGCGTGCCACCAACCCCTTCCTGCGCGTTCGCGAGCCCACCGTCGTGGCCGCGGCCGAGCGCAAAGCGGGCCGGCGGCTCGCCGACAGCCGCGAGGTGTTCTACGTCATCCGCCATTGGAAAGACACCGAGTACGATTAGGCCCGTTTCCCGCAATACCCAGATCGGGCTATACTATGCGCTCGTGATCCCCCTTTCGGGATACCACCAGGAGGACGACCATGCCTCGTACCCGTTACCTCAACGTGGCCATGGCCGCACGCCTCGCGGGCGTGAGCCGGGGCGAGATCCAGCGTGAGATCCGGGCCGGGCGACTCAAGACGTTCGAGGGCATGGTGAGCGAGGAGGACCTGCGCGCCGTCTATCCGGATATCGAGCTGGAGGACAGCGCCGTCATCGAACGCATGCAGGCCATCAAGGACGCCGCGCTGTTCAAATACGCCGACAGCGAGCAGAGCGACGAGCAGGCCCTGCGCGAGGAGGTCAACCGGCTGCGCGCCCAGCTCTCGGAGGCACGGGTGGAGCTCGGGCGCTATCGCAACCTGGTCCTCGCCCTCAAGGAACGGCTGGAAGAGATCCAGCAGAGCGAAGACTGCACGCGCCAGCAGAAGCTAGTGCTGCAGGCCCTGGTGGGCTGGATGCTGGCGCGCATGAGCCGGCCGGGCTGAGGGGGCCGGCCACTTCCGGTGGCCGCGCCGCCCCTTCAGGACTCACGATCCTCCGTACGCGGCTCGCCGAGCGCCTGCAGCAGGCGGAAGATCTCGTCGCTGTCCCAGTCGCGCGCCCCCGTGGCACGGTAGGCGACGCGGCCCTCGGGGTCGACGACGAATGTCGACGGCAGACCGATGGCACCCCACCTGCGCACCTCACGACCCGCGGGATCGAGGAGCACCGGGAACTTGAGATCGTATTCCGCGGCGAAGGCGAACACCTCGTCCTCGCTCTCGCCCACGTTGACGGCCAACAATTCGATCTCCGCCTGGCGCCAGCGCTCCCACGCCCGCTGCATGGAGGGCATCTCCTCGCGGCACGGGGGGCACCAGGTGGCCCAGAAGTTGACGACCACCACCCTGCCCCGGTAGTCGCTCAGGCGATAGGTCTCGTCATCGATCCCTTTGAGTTGGAAATCCGGAGCCTGAGGACGGCTAGGCAGCGGGGTCAGGGGACCGGCCGCCGCCGTCGTGGCGATCAGCAGCCCCATGAGCAGGAGCCAGTTCCAGGCCCCTCGTACAAGATTCATGGCTTCACTCCTCCTCCGATTTGGTGGGCTTCTCGTCGTCCGGACACCGGACCCCAGTAAACCGCGCCCTGAGCAGCTCACCGCCCAACTCCAGCGGGGCCTCCACGTCGAAACGCAAGCCCGGCGCGAGACCGTATAGGATCATACCCCGCATCTGTTCACCCGGAGCCAGCTCGACCCGCCAGGGGAACGTACTCCACCGAAACGCCACCAGGGCGGCCGGGGGAACCTCTTCCGCTTCGAACTTCGCCATCCACCGGGTCTTGGGGCTCAAGCCCTGGGGGCGGCCGCCCTGGGGCCGGATCCGCCACTGGGAGAGATCGGTGCGCAGCTTCCCGCTCTGGGCGCCGTGGACCAGCTCGGTCTGCAGCACACAGGCGCTGGCGATGTCCCGGGCCACTGCCTCGGGAAACCCCCGCGCCGCATAGAAGGCCGCCACAGAGCGTGCCGGCAGCGCCTCCAGCGTGAGCGATACCCCATCGCCCCGCCACACCCAGCGCTGCGCCGCCTCCGCCGCCAGAGCCTCAAGGCACGAGACCAGCAACACCAACCACAGCGTCCGGGTGACGCGCCTTGCATGCCATCGGTTCACGGGCTCAGGAGACATGGGTGCAGGCCTGGCGGGCGGCGTGCCCCAACGCCGGTACGGGCATCAAGTCCCGGAAGTCGGAGATGGCCGGAAACGGCCCGGTGTCGCGCTCCGGGCCCCGGGCATCGGGCCTGCGCACCGCCACTAGGTGGCCGATACCGGCCGCGCGTGCCGCTTCCAGCACGTCCAGATTGTCGTCGACCAGCAGCGTAGCGGCAGGATCGTGCGGTTCGTGACGACGCAGCGCC
>JALVEU010000226.1 GCA_027030565.1 Gammaproteobacteria bacterium
TGCCACGGGTGTGAGCAGCAGTGGCACCGACCGTCCCAGCCCCCAGGAAGAAGAGCTGGCCGACTTCACCCGCGTGGTGCTCGCCGATCTGGAGGACACCTGGGACGAGCTGTTTCACACCATGGGCAGGCGGTACGAGAAACCCGTCCTGGTGATGTACACCGGGACCACCCGCTCGGCTTGCGGCCTGGGTCGGGCGGCCATGGGGCCGTTCTACTGCCCTGCCGATCGCAAGGTCTACATCGACCTCGGCTTCTACCGCGATCTCAGGCGGCGCTTCAAGGCCCCGGGAGACTTCGCGCAGGCCTATGTGATCGCACACGAAGTGGGGCACCACGTCCAATCGCTGCTGGGCATTTCCCAACGGGTGCAACGCGCCAAACGCCAGGGCGAGGCCGCCGGTGCCGAGGGCCTGTCGGTGCGGCTGGAATTGCAGGCCGACTGTCTTGCCGGCGTCTGGGCCCATCATGCCAAGCGGAGCCGGCAGCTACTGGAGGCTGGAGACACCGAAGAAGGATTGAATGCTGCCAGCGCCATCGGCGACGACCGGCTCCAGCGCCAGTCCCGTGGTCGTGTGAGCCCGGACTCCTTCACCCATGGCAGCTCGGCTCAGCGGGTGCGCTGGTTCAGGCGCGGGATCGAGGGCGGACGGGTGGAGGACTGTGACACGTTCACGGCCCCATTGCTCTGAGGTGCTGCGCAGTCTATGGGTCGTCGGTCTGGCGTTGGGCCTGTTGGTGCCGGCAGGTCTATGGATCGCCGCACGCATGGTCGGACCGCGAACCGATCCGGGCATACGTGCCGGCCGTCTGGCGCCCTGCCCGGCCACACCCAACTGCGTCTCCAGCCAGGCGGATCCCGCCGACACCGTGCACTACGTCGCACCGCTGCGTTACACAGGATCAGGACCGGCCGCCCGCGCCCGGCTCCTCGAACTCCTGCAGGGCGAACCTCGCGTGCGCGTGGCGGAGGCGGGGCCCGAGTACATCCGCGCCGAGTTCCGGTCACGCTGGTTCGGCTTCGTGGACGACGTGGAGTTCCTGGTCGACCAGTCCCGTCGCCTCATCCACGTTCGTTCGGCCTCGCGGCTCGGCTACGGGGACTTCGGGGTCAACCGGAGACGAATCGAGCATATCCGCCACCGATTCTCCCGCCCCGGCCCGGGGCGCGGGTGATCAGCCGAAGACAGAGCCTCCTCCGGCAAGCGCGCACGGCCGGGGTTGCACCTATTTCACCCAGTTGTCCGAGAGCCAGACGTGCGAATAGAGGCTCGCACCCCCATTGTCGGTGAGCGGGATACCCAGTTCGTCCTCCCAGCGGTTGCCGCAGATCCCCACATACCGCGAACCGGTCACCAGATTGCCGGAGATCTTGGCGCTCCCCGCCCCCTCCACTGTGCTCACGGAGATCCCGTAGCCGGCCGAGCGCACCTGGTTGCCGGTGACCATGACGTCACGCAAGTATGGTCCCCACCCCAGCAGAATCCCAAAATTGGGCTCGTCGCTTCCGGTTCCCATTTCCACCAGGTTGCCGTCCACCACTGCATCGGCTTCCACGCTGATGCCGTATGCATATCCCGAGTTGGGATTCGATGCATTCGCATGCTTGAAGATGTCGCGTATCACGTTGCCGGTTACCGTGGACATCCGGCCACCGGTGTCCCAGTTGGAAATCGAGATCCCCTGAACCGCATGGTCGATCACATTGTTCGACACAACGGCTCCGGAGTGGGCGAACTCGATGAATATCGCCACTTCGTCACATTTCAGGCACTGGTTGTTGGTCACGATCGGGTCCGAGCACGAATTGCAGCGCACGGCAGAGAAACGACACTCGCGAATGCTGTTTGCAGTGATGATCACCTCGTCGGCATTGTACGCATTGATGCCGTTTCCATTCTGCCCGTCACCGCTCTGGCTCTGGATTCGGGCGACGAAGTTCTCCGCGATCAGCGCCCGAGCACGACCGCGCTCGGTGCGGTGCACCGCGATGCCATTGTTGGCGCAGTCCTGAACCGTGCAGGCGATCACCTGGATGTCGTCCGAGTTCAGGAAAAACAGGCCATAGGAGTCCACGTCCCGGACCAGGCAGCGATGCACCCGCACGCCCTGGCTGGCGTACACATGGAGCCCGTCGCGGTTCCGGCCGCCGTAGAATCCGCAGTCCAGAAACCGCACGTTGGTGCTGTTCTGCACGTACACCAGTCCTTCCTGACTCAGTGCCCGATTTCGCCCGTCGAAGTCGATGCCCACGAAACTGACATCGTCGGCACCGTCGATCTCCACGAAACGACCACCGCCGCTCAGCCTGAGCACGCTTTGCCCCGGAATGCCCTCCATGGCCAGAAACTGGGTGATGCGCAGACCGCCACGCCGAATCTTGTAGACGCCCTTGGGGACGAACAGGACGTGCCCCTGGCGCTGTGCCGCTGCGATGGCAGAACGGAAGGCTGGAGTATCGTCGTGCCGCCCGTTGCCGACGGCTCCAAAGGCCTTCACGTTGACACGGGTCGTATCGCTCGCTCCCTGCGCTGTGGCCGTCGGCGATTGCCACAACGTACTCGTCGCTGCACCGGCAAGACCTGCACTTAAGAACGTTCTCCGATCCAACATCTTTTCCCCCAAGAATGTGATGTTGATCTCTCTATTACGACAATGGAGTTGCGCACACGACGCAAAGCGTCGCTTTTCATATTTACCACTTCCTGGGTTTGAGAGACAAGTTTTTCTCGACGAAAAACGGCTTTAGGAGATGCTGATTTAATGCGCGAGGCGGATGCAGCGCAAGGCGCACGGCGCGCAGGATACGAGACCAATCCGCCGGGAGCGGATTGGAACGGCCGTCAGGCCGGCCCGAAGGGCGGAGGGCAGGATGCCCGGAGTACATATCAAGTAGATAGGCGAGCATCCAAGCACCGCGCAACGCGGCGATGCGCCGCCGCAGCCAGTAAATCAGCGTCTCCTTTATCCATTCCCGTGGTGCACGCGCCTGGTTCTGCGTGCCGGATCCTGCCGGTAGAAGAGTTTTAGCTGGCCATAAACCGCCGGGCATTCGGCCACCAGCACCTCGGGTGCCTCGAAAAAGGTCTCGCTCAGTACTGCGAAGAATTCGGCCGGGCTCTCGGCTCCATAGGGGTCGATGGGTGTGGCGTGGTGATGCGCGAGACGGTAACGCATGTGGTCGAAGGCCTCGGAGAACGTGCGTGTCCATGCTTCGCGTGACATCCCCCGGTGCAGGGGTGGGAAGCCATTGGCCACGCCGTTGCGCATGTCCAGCTTGTGGGCGCACTCATGGAGGATCACGTTGCCCCCGTGGGGCGGATTCTCGATCTCCGCCCAGGCGAGCACGAGGGGCCCGCGTCCCCAGGCCTCGCCGGCCAGACTGCGGCGGCGTCGGTGGACCACCCCTGCCTCGTCCACCTCCTCGTGCTCGACCAGGAAGCTGTCGGGATAGACCACCACTTCATACCAGTCGTCGTACCAGCCCAGCCCCAGCTCCAGGACCGGCAGGCAGGCTTGCGCCGCGATGTGCACGCGCATCACCTCATCCAGCCGCAACCCGCCAACTCCCGTGAGCGCCTTGTCGCGCAGGAACCGACCGGCCAGGGCGCGCAGCCGGGCCCGGCCCACGGCATCCAGGTGACCCAGCGCACCCAGCCCCGCCGTAGCCTGGTGCCAGATGCCAAAAGGGATGCGGCTGCGGCGCAGCCGGGCCGCGGCCCATCTACGCGACAGCCCTAGCACGAGACGGGGGTGTTGCCCGAGCATTTCACGATTGGAACCAACGCCTGGGAACCCTGTTCCCAGGGTCTATAATGCGCGCTTTTCGGAGTGCGACCATGCAAAGACCCAGCGGGCGGGCGCCCGACGAGATGCGCCCGGTGTCCTTCGAGCGCCACTATACACTGCACGCCGAGGGCTCGGTGCTGGCGAGCTTCGGCAACACGCGTGTGCTGTGCACGGCGAGCGTGGAGGCGCGTGTCCCCGCATGGCTGCGTGGCACCGGGCAGGGTTGGGTGACCGCGGAGTACGGCATGCTGCCGCGGGCCACCAGCACCCGAACGCCGCGGGAGGCCGCCCAGGGCAGGCAGGGTGGCCGAACCCTGGAGATCCAACGGCTCATCGGCCGTTCCCTGCGTGCCGTGGTGGACCGGGAGGCGCTGGGTGAGCGGACCATCACCCTGGACTGCGACGTCATCCAGGCCGACGGGGGTACTCGCACGGCCGCCATCAGCGGCGCCTGCGTCGCCCTGGTCGACGCCGTGCATCACCTCCTGGAGCGGGGCGAGCTGGAACGGAATCCGCTCCATGGACAGGTCGCTGCAGTCTCGGTGGGCATCTGGCACGGCGTTCCCGTGCTGGACCTGGATTACGCCGAGGACGCCGAGGCCGAAACCGACATGAACGTGGTGATGAACGAGGCAGGGGCCTACATCGAGATCCAGGGTACCGCCGAGGGCCATGCCTTTCGGCACGAGGAGCTCCTGGCCATGCTGGAACTGGCCCGCAGGGGCATCGGTCTGATTTTGGAACGCCAACGGGCCGCATTGGCCGGAGAAAGCCCATGAACCACAGAGTGGTGCTCGCCAGCAACAACCCGGGGAAGCTGCGCGAGATGACACAGATCCTGTCCGATCTGGACATCGAGGTGGTGCCCCAGTCGGCATTTGGTATCGACGAGGTGGAAGAGACGGGACTCAGCTTCGTGGAGAACGCGCTCATCAAGGCGCGGCACGCGGCCGAGGTCTCCGGCCTTCCGGCCATCGCCGACGATTCAGGCATCGAGGTGGACGCCCTTCAGGGCCGCCCCGGGATCTATTCGGCACGTTACGCGGGCCCGGGGGCCACGGACGCGGACAACAACGCCAAGCTGTTGGAGGAACTGGAAGGCGTTCCCGAGCCACGGCGTACCGCCCGCTACCAGGCCGTCATCGTCCATCTACGTCACCCGGCCGATCCCACCCCCATCATTTGCAGTGGAACTTGGGAAGGCCGGATCCTGACGGCACCCCGGGGGGAACACGGCTTCGGTTATGATCCGCTGTTCTGGGTGCCCACCCATGGCTGCGCCTCCGCCGAACTGGATCCCGCGGAGAAGAACCGCATCAGCCACCGGGCCCAGGCCCTGGCCTGCCTGAAGCAGGCACTCGCCGAGCGTGAGTCGGCCGGACGGCTCTAATCCACCGAGGGAACGCTCGGCCGCGGTGCCGCTGGACTTTCCCGCGCCCCCGCCGCTGGGCCTCTACGTCCATCTGCCCTGGTGCGTGCGCAAGTGCCCATACTGTGACTTCAACTCCCATCCCCTCGGGGATCACGACCCACCCGAGCAGGCCTACGTCTCCGCCCTGCTTGCCGAGGCGGCGGCACGCGCAGCCCAAGTGGCCGGCCGGCCGGTGTGCAGCGTCTTCATCGGCGGCGGTACGCCCAGCTTGTTCAGCCCGGCCGCGATCGCACGGCTGCTGGACGGGCTGGCCGAGCGCTTCATGCTGGCCCCGGGTGCGGAGATCACCTTGGAGGCCAATCCGGGGACGCTGGACGCCGCGCGACTGTCAGGCTTCCGCAGCGCCGGGATCAACCGCCTCTCCCTGGGCGTACAGAGCTTCAACGATCGCTGCCTGCGAGCCATCGGTCGCATCCACGATGTGCAGCAGGCCCTGGATGCCGTACGGGCGGCACGCCGCGCCGGCTTCGACAACCTCAATCTCGATTTGATGTTCGGCCTGCCCGGCCAGGATCTCCAAGAGGCCGAGGAGGACCTGGCCACGGCCATCGCGCTGGCACCGGAGCACTTGTCCTGGTATCAGCTCACCATCGAGCCCGGTACCACCTTCGCCGTTCGCCCCCCAACCCTGCCCGACGAGGCGCTTTGCTGGGCCATGTTCGCACAGGGGCGCAGCAGGCTCGCGGCCGCCGGCTATACTCAGTACGAGGTTTCGGCCTATGCCCGCCCCGGATACCGATGCCAGCACAATGAAAACTATTGGTGCTATGGCGATTACGTGGGCCTGGGGGCGGGGGCGCACGGCAAAGTGACGGATCACTGCACCGGGCGCATCGTCCGGAGCCGCAACCTCCGGTCGCCTGCGCGTTACATGGACTGCGTGCGGCGCGGCGGAGGATACGACGAACAGTGGCAGGTGGGTGGCCAAGACGCCGTTTTCGAATTCATGCTCAATGCCTTGCGTCTGACCGAAGGGTTCCGCATGGCGCTGTTCCGCGAGCGCACCGGCCTACCGGAGCGGGTGCTCGAGGGGCGCCTCCAGACGCCCGTGGCCCAAGGGCTGGTCAGCGTACAGGCCGGCCGTGTACGACCCACGGCATTGGGCCGGCGTTTCCTGGACGATCTGACCGCATGCTTCCTGCCATGACCTGCGGAGGGTGAACGCCATGCCAGCACTCGTCGAAGACGTCCTCATCCCCTGCCCGTACTGCGGCAGTCCCATGATCGTCGAGGCCGACTGCACGGGCGGGGACCAGCACTTCTACGAAGACTGCCAGACCTGTTGTTCCCCGGTGGAGATCCGGGTGCTCGTCGGAGAAAATGGAGACCTGCTGGATCTGGTGGCCATGCGGGAAAATGAATAGGCGATACACTCCGGTCTCGTGTGACATCTACAGCCGCTACGAACTGGCCATACTACGCCGCCAGTGGCTGCGCTTGGCCTGGTCCGGTCCAGGCGGTACGCCCCGCCTGGAACGCCTGCAGCCACGCGACCTGGTGACCCGTCGGGGTGCCGAATATCTGGTCGCCCGCAGCCGCAGTGGTGTGACGCGCGTGATGCGGCTGGACCGCATCCGTTCCGCCGAGCCGCTCGGCCCGGCGACCTGAGTCGGTCGCCGAAAGTGGATCTGCCGACCCGCGGGGCCGATGTCGGCAACGGCCCCGTCTCCCGCCCGATTCTCGTACGGCGCGCGCCCGGGCGGAAGGAGGTCCCAGAGAAGTGTCGGATCAGGAGGCGCGGGAGAGGACCAGCATGGCGATGCCGTCCAGCAGCAGACTGATCCCGATGAACAGTCCCACCAGCCAGGTGGCCTCGAACGGCCAGCCACCGATGAAGATCAGGGCCAGCACCAGGGAAGCCGCGCCGCTGAACACGGTCCAGCCCCAGCCCGGTAGAGGACGCAGGGCCAGACCGAAGGCGATGCCGGCAAAGCCGCTCAGCAGGAAGTAGACGATGAGCAGCAGGCCGATGGCCGCCGCGCCCAAGCCCGGATAGAAGAGCAACAACAGACCCAGCACGATCAGCACGAAAGGCTTCAGCCAGGCCAGACCATCGCGACGATAACTGCTCCAGACCGCATACCCCGAGATCACCCCGGCGGCGATCAACAACACACTGGCGAGCAGTGCGATGGTCACCGACAACACCTCGGGCAGGACGATCCCGAGGAGCCCGAGTACCACGAGCACGATCCCCGTATTGCGCAGGGTCCGGCGCATGGGGTCGTTCACTCGAACCTCGACGTGGGTGTAGGGCATCAGATCACGCCAGGCAGTCCCACCGCTCCAGGGGTGTCACCAACGAGACCGCCCCACGGCGTCCTCAATATCCCACCGCATGCAGGCAGAGGGTCATCAATCCGCCGGGGAAGATCCCCAAGGCGAGCATGGCCAGCCCGTTGACGCCCATGGCCAGCTGGGCGTCCCATCCCGCCTGCACGGGCAGGGTCTCCTCGGGCTTGTCGAAGTACATGAACTTGACGACGCGCAGATAGTAGAAGGCACCGATCACCGACAGGACCACCGCGTACACGCCGATCCAGACCTCACCCACGTTGATGGCGGCCTGAATGACGGCCAGCTTGGCATAGAACCCGACCGTGGGCGGTACGCCGGCCATGGAGAACATCAACAGCAGCATCATGAACGCCAACCAGGGATGGCGCTCGTTGAGCCCTTTGAAGTCGTCGATGCGTTCCGGCTCGTAGCCCTGCCGGCTGAGCAGCAGGAGCATGCCGAAGGCCCCGGCGGACATCAGCGCATAGACGATGGCATAGAACATGGCGGCCGCGAACCCCTCCTCCGTGCCCGTCATGGCACCCAAGAGCAGGAAACCCACGTGCGAGATCGTGGAGTAGGCCAGCATGCGCTTGATACGCCGCTGAGCAATGGCGATGAGGTTGCCCACAGCCATGGAGAGCACCAGCAGTACGGCCAGGAGCTGCGCCCAGTCTGCGCTCAAGGGACCCAGGCTCTCTGCCAGCAGACGCATGAGCATCGCGAAAGCGGCGATCTTGGGTGCCGATCCGATGTACAGGGTCACCGAAGTCGGGGCGCCGTCGTAGACGTCCGGCACCCACATGTGGAAGGGGACCGCGCCGAACTTGAAGGCGATGCCCACCACCATGAACACCAGACCGAACACGGCAAAGGCATCCCGTCCCCCTTCCCGTGAGAGGTGGCTCGCCACGGTGGCGATGTCCAGAGAACCCACCGAACCGTAGAGGATGGACATGCCATACAGCAGCATACCGGAGGCCAGAGCACCCAGCACGAAGTACTTCATGGCCGCCTCGCTGGCCGCGAGCGAATCGCGGAAGAAGGCCACCATGGCGTATTGGGACAACGCCAGCAACTCCAAGCCCAGGAACATGCTGACGAAGGTGTGGGCCGAGACCATGATCATCATCCCGAGCACGCCGCACAGACCCAACACGAAATACTCGCCGCGAAACATGCCGCGGTCCTTGAGGTACGGGCGCGAATACAGAAACACCGCTGCAGCCACTACGTAGATGGCGCACTTGAGCAGCACCGCCATCGCATCCACCACGTAGTGGCCGTGGAAGCCGATGCTCCGCGACCCGTCGTAGACCCAGATCGTCAGCACCAAGGCGCCGGCCAGGGTCAGCTGGACCAGCCAGTAGGTCAGGTCACGCCGCGCAGCGGGAACGAACAGATCGAACACCAGGATGAAGCAGACCATCCCCAACAGGTAGAGTTCGGGGAGGGCCAGGTACAGATCGTTCCAGATGGATTCCATGCAGGCGCTCCGTCTACAGCTTGGATATGGTGACGTGCTGGATGAGCTGGTCGACGCTTGGCCCCATCACGTCCAGGAGCGGCCCCGGCCACAGGCCCAGTGCGAGCACCGCCACGGCCAATGCCCCGAGCACCACGAACTCACGTGGATTCAGGTCCTGCAGCCGGGCCACTTCCTCGTTGGCCACCTTGCCGAAGACCACCCGCTTGACCAGCCAGAGCGAATATGCGGCCCCGAGCACCAGGGTGGTGGCGGCCAGGAAGGCGATCCAGAAGTCGGCGTGGAGGGCCGAGAGGATGACCATGAACTCGCCGACGAACCCAGAGGTGCCGGGCAGTCCGGAGTTGGCCAGGGCGAAGAGCACGAAAAAGGTGGCGAAGACGGGCATGGTGTTCACCACGCCGCCATAGGCCGCGATCTCCCGGCTGTGCACCCGATCGTAGAGCACGCCCACACACAGGAACAGGGCACCGGAGATGAACCCGTGCGAGACCATCTGCACCATCCCTCCCTGCATGCCCAGAGCCGCCCCGGTGGTCCCCTCATGCATCTGCACGATCAGGAAGACGAGGAACACACCGAGCGTCGTGAACCCCATGTGGGCAATGGATGAGTAGGCGATGAGTTTCTTCATGTCCTGCTGCACCAGGGCCACGAACCCGATGTAGACCACGGCCACCAGGGACATGAGGACGATGAGCCAGGTGAGATGGGCGCTGGCATCGGGGGTGATGGGGAGACTGAA
>JALVEU010000227.1 GCA_027030565.1 Gammaproteobacteria bacterium
CGCCGCTCAGCGGGCCGGCCCTGCGGAAACTTCCGTGCGCCGCTCCGGTCTATGGGACTGAATGGCAGCAGACCGAAACGTGTCCCGGTCGAGGCGAAGGCCCACCGGGCGCGGGCAGCGAGTCAGTCGGTCTTCTTCATTTCGGCTCCTCCCCTGATTGGGGCGTCGGCTTCCGGCGCCCCTTCTTTCTGTCCGGATGCGGCCAATGCCGGGGGCGGCGCGCATGACGCGGCTCGGCCCGGTCATGGCGGACATAGAGGGGCCGGTGCTCACCCCGGCCGATCGGGAGCTCCTGCTGCGTCCGGAGGTGGGCGGCGTCATCCTGTTTGCACGCAACTACGTCTCGCCCGACCAGATCCGTTCCTTGACCGCGGCCATCCATGCCTTGCGTCATCCGAGGCTGCTGATCGCCGTGGACCAGGAGGGGGGCCGGGTACAGCGCTTCACCGACGGATTCACCCGGCTGCCCCCGGCGGCCGCCCTAGGCGGGCTGTACGAACGAGACCGGCAGCAGGCGCGTGAGGCGGCCCGGGAGCTGGGCTGGCTCATGGCCGCCGAGCTCAAGGCGGTGGGGGTGGACTTCAGCTTCGCCCCGGTGCTGGACCTGGACCGCGGCCTGAGCGCGGTGATCGGCGATCGGGCCTTCCACCATGACCCCGAGGTGGTGGCCGATCTGGCCCACCACTATGTATTGGGCATGCGTCAGGCCGGCATGGAGGCGGTGGGCAAGCACTTCCCGGGTCACGGGGCGGTGGTGGCGGATTCGCACGTGGAGCTGCCGGTGGATCCACGTCCCGAGGTGGACATCCTGGCCGAGGACGCCGTGCCCTTCGAGCGCCTGGTGGGGTACGGGCTGGCGGGGCTGATGCCGGCTCACGTGATCTTCGAGGCGGTGGATCCGGTGCCGGTGGGCTTTTCGGAATATTGGCTGCGCACGGTGCTGCGCCGGCGCTGGCGGTTCGAGGGCGCTATCTTCAGCGACGACTTGTCCATGGCTGCGGCCCGGGTGGCAGGCGAAGCCGGGGCGCGTGCCCGGGCGGCCCTGGCGGCGGGCTGCGACATGGTGTTGGTCTGCAACGACCGTGTGGCGGCGTGGGCGGCGGTGGAGGCCGTGGCAGGTCATGAGGAGCCGGCGTCCCAGGCCCGGCTGGCCCGGATGCATGGCCACACCGGGATGAGCTGGGATGCGCTGCGGGAGACGGCGCGCTGGAAGGCCGCACGCCGCCTGGCGCGAGGCCTGGAGGGCTCGGCGTGAACGTGGACGAGCTGCGGGCCTGGATGGCGCACTGGATGGAACGGTTGGGTCTGCACCCGGATGGCGAAGTGGGATGGATCGGCCAGATCTTCGTGGTGGTGTTGCTCACCGCACTGGCCGCCCTGCTCGCGAGCCGGCTCCTGGACCGCGTGGCTCGTCAACTGGAGCGGTCCAAGAACCGCTGGGACGATGCCGTCTTGGCAGCGCTGCGCCGTCCGATGCGCTGGCTCATCTGGATCGTGGGCATCTCCTTCGCCGCGGAGATTGCGCGCGAGGAGACGCGGAGCGCCCTGTTCGGCGCCGGCCCGACCCTGCGCACCCTGGGCGTGGTGGGTTGCCTGGCCTGGTTCCTGATCCGTCTGATCCACAACTTCGAGCAGACCTACCTGGAGCGGGCTCGACGCGGCGAGACCGCGCTGGATCACGCCACCGTGGAAGCCATTGGCAAGCTCCTTCGGGTCTCGGTATTCATCACCGCGGTCCTGGTGGCCCTGCAGACGCTGGGCTTCAGTGTCTCCGGGGTGCTCGCCTTCGGAGGCATCGGCGGTATCGCCGTGGGGTTTGCCGCCAAGGACCTGCTGGCCAACTTCTTCGGGGCCTTCATGATCTATCTGGACCGTCCTTTCGTCACCGGCGACTGGATCTACTCGCCGGACAAGGACATCGAGGGCACCGTAGAGCACATCGGGTGGCGGCTGACACGCATCCGCCGTTTCGACAAGCGGCCCATCTATGTGCCCAATTCCGTGTTCACCAGCATCGCCGTGGTCAACGCCTCGCGCATGACCAACCGGCGCATCAAGTGCGTGGTGGGAATCCGCTACGACGACATCGCCAAGATGCGGGCCATCGTCGAGGACATCGAGGCCATGCTCCGTTCGCATCCGGAGATCGACCCGGCCCAGACCACCTTCGTCAGCTTCGTGGAGTTTGGGCCTTCCTCCTGCGACATCCTGGTCTATACGTTCACCCGCACCACCCAGTGGGTGCCGTTCCAGAAGGTTCAGCAGGATGTGCTGCTGCGCATCGCCGAGATCATCCGGGCCCATGGCGCGGAGATCGCCTTTCCCACCCGTACCGTACACTTGCACACGGAACGATTCCCCGTGGAGGTTCCGGCATGAGGCATCCGGAGACGGTCCTGCGCGTCGAGGCCGAGCGCGTATTCCGCGAGGCCGAACTGCTCCACGACGAGCGGGCGGTGCAGGCAGCGCTCGACCGCATGTCGGAAGAGATCCGCATCGACCTCGCCGGACGCGATGTGCTGGCCCTGGGTGTGATGACCGGTGGCTTCGTGGTCGCCGCCGAGGTGCTCAAG
>JALVEU010000228.1 GCA_027030565.1 Gammaproteobacteria bacterium
CTACGTGCTCCCGGCCGGTGCCGTGGTGCAGCTCAAGGACGGCGCCCGGGTGGAGGTGGGCGACGTCATCGCGCGCATCCCCCAGGAGACCACCAAGGTCCGCGACATCACCGGCGGTCTGCCGCGCGTGGCCGACCTGTTCGAGGCGCGCAAGCCCAAGGAGCCGGCCATCCTGGCGGCCAAGACGGGCACCGTGAGCTTCGGCGAGGAGACCAAGGGCAAGCAGCGCCTGGTCATCACCGACGAGCACGGTGAAACCTACGAGGAGCTGATCCCCAAGTGGGTGCATCTGAACGTGTTCGAGGGCGAGCACGTGGAGAAGGGCGAGATGATCGTGGACGGGGAGCCCAACCCCCACGACATCCTGCGCCTGCTGGGGGTCACCGCTTTGGCCGAGTACCTGGTCCAGGAGATCCAGGACGTCTACCGCCTGCAGGGCGTGCGCATCAACGACAAGCACATCGAGGTCATCATCCGTCAGATGCTGCGCAAGGTGGAGATCACCGATCCGGGTGACAGCGGTTACCTCATGGGCGAGCAGGTGGAGAAGGCGCGGATCCTGGAGCTCAACAAGAAGCTCGAGGCCGAGGGCAAGGCGCCGGCGCGTTTCGAGCCGGTGCTGTTGGGCATCACCAAGGCCTCGCTGGTGACCGAATCGTTCATTTCGGCGGCCTCGTTCCAGGAGACCACCCGCGTGCTCACCGAGGCCGCCGTGCGCGGTGCCCGTGACGATCTGCGCGGCCTGAAGGAGAACGTCATCGTAGGGCGGCTGATTCCGGCCGGGACGGGTCAGGCCTACCACGATCAACGCCGGCGCAAGCGCGCACGCGAGGAACTGATGATCGAGGCGCTCGGCCAGGCCGTGGCGGAGGATCGCCAGGCCGCTACGGACGAAGTCACACCGGACGAGACAGCGGGTCGCGAGGAACATCCCTGACCCGGCGTATGGCGGTGAGGCGTGGGCGATGGGGAGCGCCCTTGACAAGGTGGGGGGCGGTCCATAAAATCCCGCAGCCTTCGGACAGGCCGGTGTCCCCGGCCTGTCTTTCGTTTTCAGGCCGCGGGCACCCGGGCCGCCCGACCCGGGTGCCCGCGCGCGTGATGCACCGGGCCCATCATCGAAAGGGAGTGGCAATCGAACATGGCGACCATCAACCAGTTGGTGCGCAAGCCGCGCAAGCGCAAGGTCGAAAAGACCAATGTGCCGGCCTTGGAGGCCTGTCCCCAGAAGCGCGGCGTCTGTACACGTGTCTACACCAGCACGCCCAAGAAGCCCAACTCGGCTTTGCGCAAGGTGGCGCGTGTGCGGCTCACCAACGGCTACGAGGTGACCAGCTACATCCCGGGTGAGGGGCACAACCTTCAGGAGCACTCGGTGGTGCTGATCCGTGGCGGGCGTGTCAAGGACCTGCCTGGTGTGCGTTATCACATCATCCGCGGGACATTGGACGCCCAGGGTGTGCAAAACCGGCGCAAGGCACGCTCCAAATATGGCGCCAAGCGGCCGAAGGCCTGAGAAAGCGCCGTTTCGATGAATCGGGCGACCGCGGTGCGCAAAGGCGGCATGCGAGCGTTTTCGGGCGGCTGGCTCCGTGGTGCGCCACACCGCGAGGCGAGGTGTTTTAGCTGCCGCTGAGTCGGTGGTGCTGCGACCCGAACGCCGCATTTCCGTACAACCGGACACGAAGCCACAGCAAGGGATTTAATAGACCCCATGGCCAGAAGAAGAGAGATTCCGAAGCGCGAGATCCTGCCGGATCCAAAGTACGGCAATGTCACGCTCGCCAAGTTCATCAATGCCCTGATGAAGGACGGCAAGAAGTCCGTGGCGGAAAAGATCGTCTATGGCGCGCTGGACCAGATCGCCGAGCGTAAGCCCGGGGCCGACAGCCTAGAGGTCTTCACCAAGGCGCTGGAGAACGTGCGCCCGGTGGTGGAGGTCAAGTCGCGCCGTGTGGGCGGGGCAACCTATCAGGTGCCGGTGGAGGTGCGACCACAACGCCAGATGGCGCTGGCCATGCGCTGGATCGTGGAGGCCGCTCGCAAGCGCTCCGAGAAGTCCATGGTCAACAAGCTGGCCGGGGAGCTGCTGGACGCCTCCGAGAGCCGTGGTGCAGCGATCAAGAAGCGTGAGGACACCTTGCGCATGGCCGAGGCCAACAAGGCCTTTTCCCACTACCGTTGGTAAGAAGACCCCAGAGCGAGGCATCTCGTGGCACGCAAGACCCCCATTGAGCGCTACCGCAACATCGGCATCATGGCGCACATCGATGCCGGCAAGACCACGACCACCGAGCGCGTCCTGTTCTACACCGGGATCTCCCACAAGATCGGCGAGGTCCACGACGGTGCGGCCACCATGGACTGGATGGAACAGGAACAAGAGCGGGGGATCACCATCACCTCGGCGGCCACCACTTGCTTCTGGCGGGGCATGGACCAGCAGTTCCCCGAGTACCGCATCAACATCATCGATACCCCCGGACACGTGGACTTCACCATCGAGGTGGAGCGCTCCTTGCGGGTGCTCGACGGGGCCGTAGCCGTATTCTGTGCGGTGGGCGG
>JALVEU010000229.1 GCA_027030565.1 Gammaproteobacteria bacterium
CTTCTTGGTGACTTCGTCCCCCTCCCGCAGGTGTTTCAGCACGGCGTCGATGGCCTCCGGCGAACCCAGCTTGGCCAGCGCGCGCACCAACACCAGCACCATCTGGGCCGCAGGGTTGATCTCGTTCGTCCCCCCGCCCTGTGCCTGGCGGCGCGCCACGCGTCGCGACGTGCCGGTGGCGGTGGCCGACTCCTCCTCCAGGAGTCGGATCAGCACGGGCACCGCGCGCTTGTCCCCCAGCTCGGCCAGGCTGTCCACCGCCCGTTCACGCACCCACCAATCCGGGTCTTGGAGCGCCTTGAGCAGATGGGGGAAACTGCGCCGGACCTGGGACCGGTCGCCGCGCCGGTTCGAGGCCTCGATGAGCGCACTCATCACCTCGATGGCCGAACGTCGGATATAGGGGTCTTCGTCCTGGATGAGGCGCACCACGGCATCGATCACACGTGCACCGCCCACCTTGCCCAAGGCGTCCGCAGCCCGACTGCGCACCCACCAGTCCTTGTCCTTCACCGCGGAGAGCAGATACTTGATGGCGCGGCTGTCGGCGATCTCGTTGAGCACCTCCACGGCGGCGCGGCGCACGTACTCGGACTCGTCCTGCAGCAGATCCACCAGGTAACGCACCGTGTCGGGATGATTGAGCTGGATCAGCGCGTCCACCGCCTTGGCCTGCAGCTTGAGGTCGGCGTCGCGGAGCAGCTCGCACAGCTCGCCCACGTCCATGGTGGCCCCGATCCGCGTCAGCCCCTCCAGCGCGGCCAGGCGCACGGCCTTGCTCTCGTCCTTGAGCAGGCGATGCAGGGCCCGCTGGGCCAGCGTACTGTTGAAGCGCGAGAGAAAACGGGCGATTTCGCTGCGCAGCACCGGATTGCGGGCGTCGAGCCGCGCCACCAGCTTGGGAATGAACGACTCGTCTGCGGCCTCTCCGAGGATGCGGAAGAGCATGGACAGATCGCCGTGCTCCAGTTTCGAACTCTGACGCAGCAGCAGCTCGGCATTCAGATGCTTGGCATGGGCCAGGAGAACGGCCAGCAATGCCGGCTTGGAGACGGCGGGATTGTCGAACAGAGGGAGCAAGCGGTTGGCATCCAGACCCGAGGCGCCCTTGAGAACCTGGACCACGCCGCCCACCACGGCGCTGTCGTCGGACTCCAGGGCGGTCATGAAGAAATGCAGGTTCTCCTCGGAAACCAGCCGACGCAGGACCTCGACGATCCTCTGATACTCTTCCCGACGCGTGGTCCCCAGGCGCTCGATGAGCTTGGGAATCGCAGCCGTATCCAGGCTACGCAGTTTGCGTACGATTTCCTTCCCGGGCTCGTCTTCCAGGTCGCTGAGCGCTGAGACCTGATCGATCAGGCGTTCGGCGCGAATCGCGTCAATCAGTCCCATGGATGCGCATCTGGCGTTACTCCAGCGGTACCGCGCGCACGCAATAGCGCTTATTCAACAGCAGCGTCATGCCGTCGTGCAGCTCCAGCCGGATGAACGGACCGGCGATCTGGTTGAGATAGTCGATCAGGCGGGAGTGTTCAGGCGGTAGGTACTCGCGCACCGTCCCCTCGATTTCCTCGCCATCGTGCAGGCGGAATACACAGTGGATGCGCGGCGCCGTCTCTGCATCGGGACGTTCGGGCTCCTCGAACCGGACCCGTACGATGTAGCGCTTGTTGAGACAGTACACCTGCCCCTCGATGCTGCGCACCACCACGAACTCGTCGGGCTGGTTGAGGACGTCCAGCGGGACCTCCCCCTCCCCGAACTCGGAACCCGGGGGCAACAGGAACAGATAGACCTGGGTGGCGCCCTCCGGCTCCACCCACATCTCCACGAGTTGTTCGCGCTTCGGTATGCGGTACGCTTCGGAACCCATTCCCGCCCCTTGGTCATGTTTCATCGACAGTATGCATGGAGCCCGCCCCAGCTCGCCGGGTGCCGCAAGGCCGCTGCAGGCCATCCGGCGCCGGGCAGCTGGATGCGAGCGACTGGGAACGCATCGGAGCGCACCGCCTAGACCCAGGACGCTGCAGCCCACAGCACCAGACCGGCCTCGCCTCCCGCTACGACATCGTCGAGCATGACGCCGCAACCCCCCGGAATCCGGGCATCCAGCCAGGAGATGGGCCAAGGCTTGATGATATCGAATGCGCGAAACAATACGAAACCGGCGATCAGCCAACCAAGGCCACTTGGCAGGGCTGCCACCGTGACCCAGTAGCCCACGATCTCGTCCCAGACGATCCCCCCATGGTCGTGGACCTCGAGGTGCCGGCCCGTCCGCTCCGCCGCCCAACAGCCCAGCCCGAAGGCGAGCAGACACATCGCTGCATACCCGACCGGTCCGAGCCCGTGCAGCCCATAGGCCATGGGCATGGCGAGGGCCGTGCCGGCGGTACCCGGCGCACGCGGCACGAGGCCGGCACCGAAGCCGAAGGCGAACAGGTGGGCCGGGTCGGAAAAGACGAAGCGCCACCCGGGGGACCTGCTCATGCCGGGCCTGCAAAATGATCGTATCCAGCCGCTCCGGACCACGGCTGGCGGACGCCGCCGCGTTCCACCCATATGCCCGGTTCGGCGAGGATCTCCCCGACCCGCGTGCAGGAGACCTCCAACGCCGCGCGTTTCAGCATCCGGCCGGTGCCGGGTGGCAGGGTGAACAGCAGTTCGTAGTCGTCTCCGGCGGTCAACGGCAGCCGCCACCGCTCAGGGTGGCGCGCCACCCAGCCGGCGACCGGTGGTGACAGGGGCACGGACTCCCAGCGCAGCAAGGCCCCCGCCCCACTGGCCTCGCACAGGCGCTGGAGATCGATCAGCAGCCCGTCGGAGACGTCGATGGCCGCCGTGGCCCGGCCGGCCAACCACTGGCCCAGGGCCAGGCGTGGGGTGGGTCGCTGCAGCCGCTGGATGCAGAAGCGCGCGGCCTCCGCCTCCAGCTCGACGCGGCCCCGCACCACCTCGAGCCCCAGGCCGGCATCCCCGACCGTGCCGCTCAGCCACAGTTCGTCTCCGGGGCGGGCGCCGCTGCGTCGCAAGGCCCGCCCCGGTATCACGGAGCCCAACAGGGTCACGGTGGCCGAGAGCGGGCCGCGGCACAGATCGCCCCCCACCAGGGCCACCTGCGCCTGGTCCGCCAGGTCCATCAGGCCCCGCGCGAAGGCGGCGAGCCATTGCGGATCGGGCCGCGGCAGCCCGAGGGCGAGCAAGGCCCAGCGCGGGCGCGCGCCCATGGCCGCCACGTCGCTGAGATTCACGGCCAGGGCCTTGTGCCCGACGGCCTCGGCCGGGGTGTCCACGGGAAAGTGGATCCCTTCCGTGAGCACGTCGGTGCACGCCACCAACGCATCCTCGTGCGGGGGACGCAGCAACGCCGCATCGTCACCGATCCCGAGCAGCACGTCCGAGCGCCGTGGGCCGGCGGCGAAGTAGCGTCGGACGAGTTCGGCTTCCCCGCTCACCGACCCGAGGTTTCGAAAGGCCGCAGCCGCCGGGCCAGACGATCCAGTACGCCGTTGACGAACCGATACCCGCCCTCGGCACCGAATTTCTTGGCGAGATTCACGGCCTCCTCGATCACCACGCGAAAGGGCACGTCCAGGCGATGGCGCAGCTCGTAGGCCGCGATGCGCAACACCGCACGCTCCACCGGGTCCACCGCCTCCATGGGGCGATCGAGGCAGGGTACGAGCTGGGCGTCGAGCTCGGCCGCCTGGGCGATCACGCCACGCACCAGTTCCTGAAAGTACCCGGCGTCGACCCTGGGCCAGTTCTCGTCCTCGGTGAACTGGCCCAGGAGCTCGGCCGGCGAGGAGTGGGCCAGGTCCCACTGATACAGGGCCTGCAGGGCAAGCCGCCGGGCCCAGTGTCGCCCGTGACGCAGCGAACGGGCATCCCGGGCCGTGGCACTCATCGTCGACCCGCGGCGATGGCGCGCAGCAGGTTGACCATCTCGATGGCGGTGACGGCGGCCTCGGCACCCTTGTTGCCCGCCTTGGTCCCCGCACGTTCGATGGCCTGCTCGATGGTGTCCGTGGTGAGCACCCCAAACACCACGGGCAGGTCGAAGGCAGTGGCCACCGCCGAGAGGCCCTTGGCACACTCGCCGGCCACGTAGTCGAAGTGTGGCGTCGCACCGCGGATCACGCAGCCCAAGCCCACGATGGCGTCCACACCCCCACGACGGGCCACGGCCCGCGCGGCCACGGGCAGCTCCCAGGCGCCGGGCACCTGGATCAACTCCAGTGCGCTCTCCGGCACACCCGAGCGCAGCAGGGCATCCACCGCGCCTTCCACCAGCCGGTCCACGATGAACGCATTGAAGCGCGCGGCGATCAGCGCGAACCGCGCCCCCTCCGGGGCGGTCAGCGCCCCCACGGTCTTGTCCATGATTTGTCCTCCGACAGCATGCCAGGCGTTCGCACATCCCCCGGGGAGAGTCGCCCGACGCCGGGCGTCACCACGCCCCGCCGAAACGGCTCAGTCCGTCACGTACTCGGCGATCTCCAGCCCAAAGCCCCCCAGACCATGGAAACGCTGCGGCGCACTCATGAGTCGCATGCGCCGCACCCCCAGATCGAGCAGGATCTGGGCGCCGATCCCCAGCGTCCGCCGGTCGGCCGGGCGATGTTCCGCCTCGGGTCGCGCCTCGTTGGTGTGTTTGAAGGCCTCCACCGCCCCGAGCACGTCGGCTGGTCCCATGGGTCGGTGCAGCACCACGATCACCCCACGCCCCGCCTCCGAGACCCGCCGCATCACGTCGCGCAGCGGCCAGCCGCAGGGCGTGCCCCGCGCATTGAGCACGTCACAGAGGATGTTGTCCAGATGGACGCGTACCAGCGTCGGCGTCTCGGGGGTGATCTCTCCCCTCACCAGGGCGAAATGGATGTCGTGGCGCGTGACGTCCTCGAACACCACCAGACGGAAATCACCGTACTCGGTCTGCAGCGGGAGCTCGTCGATGCGCTTGACGGTGCGCTCGTGCTCGAGCCGGTAGCGAATCAGGTCCTCGATGGTGCCCATGCGCAGGCCGTGCTCGCGGGCGAACACTTCCAGGTCCGGCCGACGTGCCATGGTACCGTCCTCGTTGAGGATCTCTACGATCACCGCCGCAGGCTCCAGTCCCGCCAGACGCGCCAGATCACAGCCCGCCTCCGTGTGGCCCGCCCGGGTCAGCACGCCGCCCGGCTGCGCCATCAGCGGAAAGATGTGCCCCGGTTGCACGATGTCCTCAGGGCGCGCGTTGGGGGCGACGGCCGTGCGAATGGTGTGCGCCCGGTCGTAGGCCGAGATCCCCGTGGTCACGCCCTCGCGCGCCTCGATGGAAACGGTGAAGTTGGTGCTCTGCGCCTCGTCGGTGCTGTCCACCATGAGGGGCAGATCGAGCTGCTTGCAGCGCTCGCGGGTGAGCGTCAAACAGATCAGCCCCCGACCGTACTTGGCCATGAAGTTGATGTCCTCGGGCCGCACCAGTTCGGCGGCCATGAGCAGGTCGCCCTCGTTCTCGCGGTCCTCGTCGTCCACGATGATCACCATCTTCCCCGCTCGGATGTCGGCGATGATCTCCTCGATGGGATCGAACGGGCCACGCCTGGCCGTCTCCTCGCGAACGGATGCCTTCACTCTCTGCTCCATTGCGCCTTTCCGGATACTCGCCGTGCTCGTTTCACAATGCCAGGAAACCGTGCCGGGCCAGAAATGCGCGGTCGAGGGTGCTACCCGGCTCGCCGGCCCGGTCGCCCAGGAGCAGGCGCTCCAGATACCGGGCCACCAGGTCCACCTCGATATTGACCCGGGTGCCCGGAACATAGTTGCCGATGATCGTGCTCGCCATGGTGTGCGGGATGATGTTGACCTCGAACACCGCGCCGTCCACCGTGTTCACGGTCAGGCTGGTACCGTCCACCGCCACCGAGCCCTTGGGAGCCAGATAGCGGGCCAGGGGATCGGGCACTCGCAGCCGGAACCGCACCGAGCGTGCCTCTGGACGCCGCTCCAGTACCTCACCCACGCCGTCCACGTGGCCGCTGACCAGGTGGCCGCCGAGACGCGTGGTGGGCAACAGCGCCTTTTCGAGATTCACCCGGGCCCCGGGCCCAAGGTCACCGAGCGTGGTCTTGGCCAGGGTCTCGCCCGAGACATCCATCCAGAACCCCCCCTCGTGCAGCGCTGTGACCGTGAGGCAGACCCCGTTGACCGCGATGCTGTCGCCCGGAGCCACGTCGCTCAGGTCCAGTCCTCCCGCGGCCACGCGCATGCGCAGGTCCCCGCCACGTGGCTCCAGCGCGGCCACCTCACCCACCGCTTCGATCAGGCCTGTGAACATCGTTCCCGCATCTCCCGTCCTGGATCGGCCAGGGTGCCCGCCCCAAGCATGGCGCATGTGCCGCACACGCTCAACGTTTCCGGCCGGATGCGGACCCGTGGCAACACCAGCCACTCCCTTCAGCGCCGCTCCGGCACCCAGACGAAACGCAAGTCCTCGCCGACCGCCCGCAGCGATTCCAGGCGCATGGGCAGGCGCTGGTGCATCCGTTCCACCTGGGGGAGCACGGCCAGGCCCCGGGCCGCATGCCCCATGACGTGCGGTGCCATGTAGATCAGCCATTCGTCCACCAGGCCGGCCGTCAGGAACCCCCCGGCCAGGGTGGCTCCGGCCTCCACCAGCACCTCGTTCACCTCCAGCGCAGCGAGCGCGGCGAGCACCCGCTCCAGGTCCAGTCCCCCGGGGGCGGGAGGCACGGGCAGGAGCTCCGCCCCGGCCGCCTCCAGCGCGCGGCGGCCAGGGGCCTCCGGTGCCGCAGTGAGGATCAGGGTCCGGCCCGGCAGGCGCAACATGCGCATGTCGGCGGGGCTCTCCAGATCCGGATCCAGCACCACGCGCAGCGGCTGCCGCACCGGTGCCTGGATGCCGAGCGCCTCGGCCGAGAGCCGGACATTGAGCCCAGGGTCGTCCGCACGCACCGTGCCGATCCCGGTCAGGACCGCATCGACTCGGGCGCGCTGGCGCTGTACGTCGGTGCGTGCCGCTGCACCGGTGATCCACTGGCTCTCACCACTGGCCATGGCGGTACGCCCGTCCAGGCTCATGGCGCTTTTGAGCCGCACCCAGGGCCTGCCGCGGCGCATGCGCGACACGAACCCGGGGTTGAGGGCCTCAGCCTCGCGGGCCAGAAGCCCCGCCCGGACGCGGATCCCCGCCTCACGCAACCGCGCCAGACCCTGCCCGGAGACCCGCGGATTGGGGTCTTCCATGGCAACCACCACTTCGGCCACACCGGCCTCGATCAACGCCTCGGTGCAAGGTGGCGTGCGTCCGTGATGACAACAGGGCTCCAAAGTCACATAGGCCGTCGCCTCCCGGGCCTGCGCGCCCGCCGCCCGCAAGGCCAGGACCTCGGCGTGGGGACCGCCGGCCCGCTGATGCCAGCCCTCCCCCACCACCCGTCCATCCCGCACCAGCACGCAGCCCACCCGGGGATTGGGCTGCGTCGTGTAGAGCCCGCGCCGGGCCAGACGCAGCGCCCGGGCCATGTATTCGTGGTCACGGGCGTCGAACACGCTACCGCTCACGTCTCCGTGCCGTCGTCCCCGAGCAGTGGAATCTGACTGCGCTGCATCTCCGGCGTGGGTTCGCCCTCCAGGTGCTCCACGAGATCCCGGAAGGCCTGCACGTCCTCGAAGCTGCGGTACACCGAGGCGAAGCGCACATAGGCCACCTGGTCCAGGCGCCGCAGCTCCTCCATGGCCCACTCGCCCACCCGCTGGGAGGCCAGCTCGCGCTCCCCACAGCGCAGCGCACGGCGCCGGATGCGCTCGATGGCCGCATCCACCGCCTCGGTGGGCACCGGACGCTTCTCCAGCGCGTGATCCAGACCCTTGCGCAGTTTGCTCGCGTCGAAGGCTTCGCGCCGCCCGTCACGCTTGACCACGCGCGGCAGGCCGAGCTCGGCGGTCTCGTACGTGGTGAAGCGCTCGCCGCATGCGGTGCACAAACGGCGCCGACGCACCTGGTCGCCGTCCCCGGCCAGGCGCGAATCTACCACGCGGGTGTCGGCGGCGTTGCAGAAGGGGCAGCGCATGCAGGCTAACCGCGCTCGTAGACCGGAAAACGCGCGCAGAGATCGAGCACCTGGGCCCGAACCCGCGCGATCTCCGCTTCCAGCTCCTCGGGCTTGCCCACCACGTCGATGATGTCACACATCCAGCCGGCGAGCTCCCGGCACTCGCCCTCGCCCAGGCCGCGTGTGGTCACCGCAGGTGTCCCCACGCGGATCCCACTGGTGACGAAGGGAGACTGGGGGTCGTTGGGCACGGCGTTCTTGTTCACCGTGATGTTGGCGCGCCCCAGGGCGGCGTCCACGTCCTTGCCCGTCAGACCCTGGCGGATGAAGCTCACGAGGAACAGGTGGTCGTCCGTGCCACCTGAGACCACGTCGTAGCCGCGTTCCATGAACACCCGCGCCATGGCCTTGGCGTTGTGCACCACCTGCTCCTGGTAGGCCCGGAACTCGGGCTGCATGGCCTCCTTGAAGGCCACCGCCTTGGCAGCGATCACGTGCATCAGCGGGCCGCCCTGCATCCCCGGAAACACCATGCTGTTGAGCTTTTTCTCCACCTCGGGGTTGCGGCGCGCCAGGATGAGCCCGCCCCGCGGCCCGCGCAGGGTCTTGTGGGTGGTGGTGGTGGTCACGTCCGCGACGGGCACGGGGCTGGGATAGAGCCCCACGGCCACCAGGCCCGCCACGTGGGCGATGTCGGCCATCAGCCAGGCGCCGACGCGATCGGCGATGGCCCGAAAACGCGCCCAGTCCACCACCCGAGAATAGGCGGAGAACCCCGTGACGATCATCTTCGGACGGTGCTCCAGGGCCAGACGTTCGGCCTGGTCATAGTCGATCTCACCGGTGGCGGCGTTCAGCCCGTATTGCACCGCATTGAACACCTTACCCGAGAAATTCACCCGCGCCCCATGGGTCAGATGGCCGCCGTGGGCGAGACTCATGCCCAGGATGGTGTCGCCCGGCTCCAGGAGGGCGAAATAGACCGCCGCATTGGCCTGTGAGCCCGAGTGCGGTTGCACGTTGGCGTAGTCGGCCCCGAACAGCTGCCTGGCCCGCTCGATGGCCAATGCTTCGGCCACGTCCACATGCTCGCAGCCGCCGTAGTAGCGCCGGCCCGGGTAGCCCTCGGCGTACTTGTTGGTCAGCACCGAGCCTTGCGCCTCCAGGACGCGGGGACTGGCATAATTCTCCGAGGCGATCAGCTCGATGTGTTCCTCCTGGCGCCGCTCTTCGGCGCGGATGGCCGCGGCGAGCTCCTCGTCGAACCCGGCGATGGTCATGTCCTGGGTGTACACGGCGGGCGATCCTCCTGAGGCGGATGGGGCAGGGAAAAAGCAGTACATTATAGCCGCCTGGGACGCGATGCATGGATACGACGCGGCGATCACCCCCGGCACGGGTGTGGGTGAAGCACCGAAAAACGCCGTGAGCCACCCATAGGGGCCGCGTGCGGTACCCTCCCGCCCGCAACCCCAAGTCAAGAAACCGACCGTGACGCAGGACAGAGATTCGAACTGGCGCGAGATCATCCAG
>JALVEU010000230.1 GCA_027030565.1 Gammaproteobacteria bacterium
ATGGCCGTCGCCCCCACCGATCCCCCGTTTTTCTACGAAGGTTGAGCCGATGGGGACGCTGTATCTTGACCGCCGCAATCTTTCCCTGCAGTTGCAGGGGGGCACCCTGGTCGTGCGCCACTGCGGTGCCCACCTGCGCACCGTGCCCCTGCGTTTGGTCGAACGTATCGTGGTGCGCGGCCGAGTGGAATTGGACACTGTGCTCCTGGCCCGACTCGGTGAGGCGGGGGTGGGTTTCGTCGCCCTCACGGGTCGGCGCACCCGGTTTGGCGCCATGATGCTGGGGCGTCCGCATGGCGACGTGCGGCTGCGCCTGGCCCAATACCGTGCCTATCTTGATGCGCGTCTGCGAGCCGCATGGGCGCGGCGGGTGGTGGCCGGCAAGGTGCTCGCATCGCGTCGCGTTCTGCGACGACTCCTGCACGCACGCCCCGATCAGCGCGCCCCGCTCACCCATGCGGTGGCACGTCTGGATCCGCTCCTGGCGCGTCTTCGGGGGCAGGCGCCCATGGGCATCGAGCGTCTGATGGGCATTGAAGGCGCCTCGGCTGCGGCCTATTTCTCCGGCCTGGCGGCCGTGTTTCCGCCGTCACTCGGTTTTCAGGGGCGCAACCGCCGGCCCCCTCGTGATCCGGTCAATGCATGCCTTTCGCTGACCTACACGCTCCTCCATGCCGAAGCGGTGCAAGCGGTGCACGCCTGCGGTCTCGACCCCATGCTGGGTTTCCTGCACGAGCCCGCGTATGGCCGCGAGTCCGCCGCCGCCGACCTCGTGGAGCTGTTTCGTGGGCGAGCAGACCTTTGGGTGTGGGGGCTATTCCGCGACCGCCTGCTACGCACAGGCCATTTCCGCAAGGACGGCGACGCCGTACTGCTCGGCAAGGCGGGTCGCCAAGTCTTCTACGCGCGCTACGAAGCCGTCGCTCCCCTGTGGCGTCGGGCCATGCGCAGGACGGTGCACGGCGTGGCGCGCAGACTGCTCGACGAGCAGCCGTCATGAACCGGGCCCTCTACCTCGATGCCACGGCTGGCTCACCCCTGTGGGTGCGCCGTGACGGACCGGCGCTGAGCGTGCGTCGCCCGGGGCAGGCGGACCGGCTCTACCCGTTTGCGCGGCTTTCCCGGATCGTCGTGAGTGGGCCCGTGGAATGGGAGACCGCTGCCCTGACCGAGGCCATGGAGCAGGGCGTGCCCGTGGTGTTCCTGGGCCGACACGGTCATGTGCGCGGCTACTGTCTCGGCGCACAGCCACGCCCCTCGGGCCTCGGGGAGCTGATCGAGGCGTTTTTAGAGCGACCGGACTGGGCGGAGCGATATGCCGACTGGTATCGGGCCGCCGAGCGGCGCTCGGTGCTCTGGGTCGTGCGCAGGCTTCGCCTGCCCGAGGACGATCTGCGCCCCGGCACCGTACGCAAACGCATCGATCTGCTCCTCTCCCAGCACGTTCCGCTACGACAGGTGCACCGAGGTCGTGCCCTCATGCAGGGGTGGCACCAAGGGCTCGTGGCCGGACTGTTCGCGGCACATGGTGTGAGTGGTGGAGCGCTGGTCGGGCGCCGTATGGAGCTCAATCTGATCGCGGATTTCGCCCGCATCGTGGGGTGGGAACTCAATTTCGCGCTCGATCGGGCGTGCCGCTGGCTGGCCAAACGCCACCGCCAGACGAGCTTCGACGAGCCCAAGGGCAGGCGTCGCCTCGTGAACGAGTTCGAAGGTTGGACGACCCATCTCCGCGATCGTCATCGCCGCCTCATAGATGGGCTTGGCGTGTGGCTGGGAGGTTTCGTATGACGCGGCAACCCTATTTGGTGGCCTACGACATTCGCGATCCCAAGCGACTGCAGCGCGTCCATGGATATCTCAAGCGCAGGGCCCTTCCAGTGCAGTACTCGGTGTTCGTCGTCCAGCTCACGACCCGGCAGCTGAGGGAGCTTTTGGCGGGCCTCGCCCGCTTGGTCCAGTCCGTGGACGATGTTCGGATCTATGCGCTGGGCAACGCACCCCGCGTGGATGTACTGGGCGCGCAGACCGGCCACGGTGTCACGATGACCGGCGTCACGCCTCCAGGCCTGGAGTAGAGCCGACTGCGCCCCTTGCCTCCGTGATGCCGCGGCTTGAACGCACGTTTCCGCAACGATATTCTTGGAGTGCCGCCGGGAGCGGGATGAGCGGGTGCAAGCGCGTGAAGGCTAACTTTTTGCGCGGGCAGAATTTTGTCAACCCCCTCTGCAACATGCTGATTGCAAAGGCATTCTGGCGTCGAGCAGGTAGAACAGCAGACCTGATTACGAAGGGATTAAGACCTGATGTGGGCAAGAAGCACAGACCAGGTCCGGCGGGTAGAACAGCAGACCTGATTACGAAGGGATTAAGACTTTCTCCTTGTCGCACTACTTCCAACACTTCGGCCGGTAGAACAGCAGACCTGATTACGAAGGGATTAACAGGCTGTTGAAATACTTGCCCTTTTGGGCACAATGCTGATGAACGATTTCATGAGGTTTCCGGACTGATGCGAGGAGCTGATATTCACCAGGAG
>JALVEU010000231.1 GCA_027030565.1 Gammaproteobacteria bacterium
GGTGCTGAAGCGACACCCCGATCACTTGCGCGCCCAATATGTGGCCGGCCTGCTGCGCCTGTACGAGGGGGATGCCGCCGCCGCAGCCGGGCACTTTCGCAAGGTGGTGGAGGCCGACCCCACCGATGCCTATGCCGCCTACTACCTGGGCCAAGCGCTGGCGCAGACCGGCGATACCGAGGGCGCAGTGGCCGCCTATCGCAAGGCCATCGAGCTCGACCCCTATCTGCGCAGCGCCTATTACGGCGCCTTCCAGGGCCTGCGCAAGCTGCGGCGGGTGCAGGAGGCCCGCGAGCTCATCGCCCAGTATCAGCGGCTGGCCAAGAACCCGCGGGCCCACCTGGCCGAGTTCAAGTACACGCGCATGGGCCCCAAGGCCGAGGCCCTGGCCGTGGGCGAGACCCAAATCGTCCCCGCTCCACCGCCGTCCGGACCATTGTTCGGCGCCCCGCGCACCCTCGCCACCCGTGCACCACAGATTCCCGAAGACGCCATGGGCGCCCTGGAGGTGGTCGACCTGAATGGCGACGGCCATCTGGATGTGTTCGTCGCCGGGCGCGACCACAACCTCATCCTGCACGGCGACGGGGAAGGCGGTTTCGCCGCCCTGCCCGAGCACCCGCTCGCTGCGGTGAGCCACACCCTCGCCGCCGTGTTCGGTGACTACGACAACGACGGCCGAACCGACGCCTACCTGCTGCGCCACGGTGCCAACCGACTGTTCCGCCGCACCGCTTCCGGCTGGGTCGACGTCACCGATGCCACGGGAACTGGAGCCGGTGAACGGGAGAGTGTGGACGGCGCGTTCGTGGACGCGGACCACGACGGGGACCTGGATCTGTGGGTGACCAACGCGGATGGTCCCGACGCCCTGCTCAACAACAACGGCGACGGCAGCTTCCGTGACATCGCGCCCGAGCGCGACATTGCCGGGGACCGTCCCTCCCGTGAGGTGTGGCCCGCCGACCTCGACCAGGACCGGGACGTGGACCTGGCGTTGCTTTCCGAGCAACCCCCCCATCCCATCCACGTCAACGATCGATTGTGGACCTACCGGCATGCCCAGGACTGGCCGGGCTTTCGCGAACACGCCGCCCTGGCCATGGCGGTGGGCGACCTGGATGCCGACGGCTGGCCCGAGCTCTACACCCTGGCCCTGGACGGGCGCCTGCTGCGCTGGGGCTCGAAGGCCCGGCAGCCGAAGCGGCTCGCGCAGCTGCCCGCCCCGCGCGGGGAATTCGCCGCCCTGGCGGTGCTGGATGCCGATGGGGACGGCGTCCTGGACCTGCTGGTCGCCCACGCCGACGGCTGGTGGATCGTGGACCGCCGCGGGCGGGTACGCTTCGAGGCCCATCCTGCGGCGGGACAGCGGTTCCTCGCCGTCACACCGCTCCTTCTGGAACCCCGGCGGGGCTATGCCGTGCTGGCCCAGCAGAGCGACCGCAGCTTGCGCCTGTGGCCGGCCGGACCCGGGCGGTATCCTTTCGTTGCCATGGACTTCAGCGGCCGCGAGGACAAGGCCCAGTCCATGCGCTCCAACGCCTCGGGCATCGGCGTGCAGGTGGCCCTGCGCGTGGGTGGCCGCTGGACGGTGGCCGACACCTATCGCCTCACCAGCGGTCCGGGCCAAGGGCTGCAGCCTCTGGCCCTGGGCCTGGGCGGGGCGGCCCAGGCCGACTTCGTGCGGCTGGAGTGGTCCGACGGGGTGTTCCAGACCGAGCTGGACCTCGGTCCGGGACTGCACAGGATCACGGAGACCCAGCGCCAGCTCTCGAGCTGCCCGGTCCTGTTCGCCTGGAACGGCGAGCGCTTCGCCTTCGTCACCGATCTACTCGGTGTGGGCGGGGTGGGCTATGCAGTGGGTCCGGGCGAATACGCCGCGCCCCGGCCGTGGGAGTATCTGTTGCTGCCCGAGGGGGCGCTGGCACCCCGCCACGGACAGCTCGTCCTCAAGCTCACCGAGCCCATGGAGGAGGCCACCTATCTCGACCAGGCGCGGCTCCACGTCTACGACCTGCCGCCCGGCTGGCACTTGGTGATGGACGAGCGCATGGACACGGCCGCTCCGCGGGCCACGGGCCGCCCCATCTTCTACCGCACCGAACGACTCCCGGCCTCGGTGGTGAACGACCGAGGCGAGGACGTCGCGGACGCGCTCGGCCATGCCGACGGACAGGCCGCGCCGGTGGGCGCGAAGGACCCGCGCTTCATCGGGCGGCTGGCGCACACCCACAGCCTGACCCTGCGTTTCGGCGCCCCTCTGGATGCCGGGCCCGGCCGGCCCGTGTTGGTGATCGACGGCTGGGTGGAGTATCCCTACTCCCAAACCCATTTCGCCGCCTGGCAAGCGGGCGCCGCCTTCCACGCCCCCAGCCTGGACGTGCAGGGCGCCGACGGGCGCTGGCGAAGCCTGTATCCCGAGTTTGGCTACCCGGCGGGCATGCCGCGCCGCATGGCGCTGCCGCTGGAGGGCCTGCCGCCCGGCACCCGGGCCCTGCGCTTGCGCACCAACATGGAGATCTACTGGGACCGGATCG
>JALVEU010000232.1 GCA_027030565.1 Gammaproteobacteria bacterium
GTGGACCAGATCGCCGATGTGCTCGAGGCGCTGCACAAACGCATCGAGGCCATCGGCACACGGCTGTTCGAAGTGGAGGAAGAGATCCTGGAGACCATCCTGCGAGACCTGAGCACGGCCCAGGACATCAACGACCAGCTGCGCCTGGGCATGATGGACAAGCAGCGGGTCCTCTCCTTCCTCCTGCGCAGCGGACACTGCCCGCCCGAGCGCACCGAACTGCTCAACGAGATCCTGCGCGATATCGAATCGCTGGCCGGGCATTCCATGTTCCTCTTCGAGAAGGCCGACGCCCTGATGAACGCCACCATGGGCCGGATCAACATCGAGCAGAACAAGATCATCAAGATCTTCTCCATCGCCGCAGTGGTCCTGCTCCCGCCCACACTCGTCGCAAGCATCTATGGCATGAACTTTCGCCACATGCCTGAGCTGGACTGGCCCTTCGGCTATCCCATGGCGGTCTTGGTCATGATCCTGTCGGCCATCGCCCCCTACGTCCTGTTCAAGAAGAAAGGCTGGCTCTGAAGTCGAGGGCCGGTCGCCACCGGAGAACAGAAACCATGAGCACATCCATCCGCACCTACGGATTCCAGCCCGAGGACGACACGCCGGTCGAAGGCAAGTTCGTACAGCTGCGCTGGCAGGGACAGGACCAACTCCTGTTCGCCACCCGCGAGGCACACCGTTTCCACAACGAGATCGTGGCGCAGTTCCTCACCGAGCAGGGTGCGGCCAGGGCGCACGCCGACGCCGAAGACACCTTCACGGACGTCCCGGGCCTGGAGATCGTCGGTGGCGGGCGCTTTCGGCTCGACCGCAGCGCAGGGCGACTCGAAGTCTGGGATGCCTCCAGCGTCTACGGGCGCTTCGATGCCGACCGGCTGCCGGCATTGCTGGCGGCCGCGGGCCCGCCCTGGTCGGAGCTCACGTTGGAAATCCGCTGAACGATCCGAGCGGAAATCGCCCGCCAGGATCCCAGGGCCGCTTGGACAGCACGCCCACATTGAGCATCCCCAACACCCGTTCGTGGACTTCTTAATCTCTCTACAGCACACCTTCCACGGTCTGCGTGCCGGCGAACCGGCGGCGCTGCTCGTCGCGCTCCTTTTTCTCTCCGGGCTCGCCGCGGTCTACTCATTCCTGTACCAGCTGCGCATACGCATGTGGCCGAGCACCCGCGGCCGTTTGCTCGCTGCGGATGTGCAGCGGCTGTATGATCCAACGCCACCGCGCTCGGCGATGACCCGTGTCGAGTACGAGTACGAAGTCCAAGGGAGAAGATATAGAGGCCACCGCTATTCGCCGTGGCAGATGCGCGCTTCCGGAACCGCCATCGCCCTTCTGGAGAAACAGATGCAGGACGTGCGCGAGGAGGGGAAAGGCGGTATTCCCGTCTACTACGATCCGCGCAATCCAGCGCGGTCCTTCCTCAAACGCCCCGGCATCTTCGGCCTGTTGGTGACCGTCGCGTACATCGCGGCGATGGCCGCTTTACCGATGGTGGTCTATGGGTGACGCGCACGGGCCGCGGGGCGACCCAGGTAGAGATTGTGGCCCCTCCAGGGCCGCTTGGAGATCTGCTGGACGCCCGCGCGGCTTATCCGACAACCTCGATCAATGTCTCGCCCGCATTCAACGCCGCTTCGATGTCAGGCAGGACTTTGGCAAACCACCCCAGCAATGCCTGGCGGCTCGTATTGCCAACCCGAATCCGAACCACTGCCGCACCATTGAGGCGCATCGACAGCAGTGTGACAAAATTCTCGTCCTTGGTGACCACCGCTGCTGAAATGGCACCGGCATGACGCCAAATCTCCTGGTCGCTGGCCCGCAACATCCCCAGATCTACCACGTGTTCAGCATCATGCCCCTGATCCACAAGCTAGCGGGCGATCGCCGGTGGCAACTGGGCATCGATCAGGAATCGCACGATCAGGCCACGCGCAGCACGGGATGGTCCGCCTGGCGCGCAGCGTAGAGCAGAGCAGCCGTGTCTTCGTCTTCAAGATAGGGATAATCCGCCAGGACTTCTTCACGGCTGACGCCAGCGGCCAGCAGGTCGAGAATATCCTTGACTCGTCCCCGCATGCTCCGCAGGCAAGGCCGCCCGCTGCAGACCTTGGGATCCACCGTGATCCTGCGGATCAGATCGTCTTCGGGCATCCCATCCACTCCTCTGAGGAGCCGCTGATTTATTGGCTGTGGCGGCGCACCGCAGTGTTGTGCGGTGCTCGGGTACTCGCCTATCTACCTGATAAGTACTCCGGGCATCCTGCCCTCCGCCCTTCTGGCTGGCCTGACGGCCGTTCCAATCCGCTCCCGGCAGATTGGTCTCGGACCCTGCGCTCCGTGCGCCTTGCGTTGCATCCGCCTCGGTCATTAAATCAGCATCTCTCTGAATCTTGCAAGATGTGTTCTCCCGGCGCGGAGACCCCTGTTGAGGCCAATCACCTGGGCTTGCAGGAAGCTTCCCCACAAGCTCCCCCTTCAGGGGGTTGACTCCACTTCGATGGAGCTCCGGCTGTGCGTC
>JALVEU010000233.1 GCA_027030565.1 Gammaproteobacteria bacterium
GCCCTCCACGCATGCGATCTTCTCGATGAGACGCTCCAGATGGCGGCGCAGCAGCGGCTCACCGCCCGTGATGCGCACCTTGCGCACGCCGAGCCCGGCGAAGGCCCGCACCAGGCGCTCGATCTCCTCGAAGCTCAGCAGATCGCGGCGCGGCAGGAAGGCGTGGTCGGGGCCGAAGACCTCCTTGGGCATGCAGTAGCGGCAGCGGAAGTTGCAGCGGTCGGTCACCGAGATCCGCAGGTCGCGCAGGCCGCGCCCCAGGGCATCGCGGACATCCAGCTCGTGCACGGCTCGAACCCTTTCCACCCTCGCTGCGCTCCGTCCCCAGGCTGCCTGCTCGACGTCAACGCCCATAGCGTGAGCGGGCGTCACTCCAAATCATGGAAGGTCGGCCCCAATCGCCCCCTCTCCCCTTTGGGGGAGAGGGTTGGGGTGAGGGGGATAGGCGCAGGCCGCTCACCCCGTCCTCCGCCTTCCCCCGCAGGCAGGAAAGGGAAGGCTTGGGCCCCATTCGCAAACACTCTGCGATCTCTGCGCCCTCCGTGTGAGTGTTCCACATTAAGTATACCCGCGCCGCAAGCCCGAGGCATGGAGCCGGGGCCTGGGGAGCCCTATAATCCCTGCTCCTCCCGGCCAATCGCCCACCGCCATGCGTAGTACCTGCCCGCTGCTGCCCGCGCTCCTCCTCGCCACCGCGCCCTGGCTCGCCCAGGCCGAGCCGGCGCACTCCAGGACCCTGCAGGCGCCGGAAGAGACCCATCTGACGCTCTACGCCAACGGAAGGGCCCTGGTGCGGGAACGGTATCAGCTGCGCCTGCCCTCCGGCGGCCTGCAGGTCGTCTGGGACCGCCTGCCCCGCGAGATCGACCCGCAGTCCGTGGTGGTCGGGGGCGGGGCCTTCCAGGTCTCGGCCCTGGACTACGACCGCCGGCTCCTGACCCCCAAGCGCCTGCTCGCGGCCCACGTAGGCGAGTTGGTGCGCCTCATCCGCATCGACCCGGCCACAGGCCAGGAGATCGCCGAGGCCGCCGAGATCCTGTCCGTGCAGGAGGGCCTGGTGGTGCGCATCGGCGATCAGATCGTGAGCGACCCAGAGGGCCAGATCGTGTTCTCCCAGGTACCCCGAGGGCTGCACCCCGCCCCCGTCCTGCGCGCCATACTGAAGCCCGCCGACAGCGCCTCGGGCCCACAGCCCGTGGAGCTCGCCTACCTGACGGGGGGGCTCCAGTGGCGTGCGGAATACGCCCTCCGGGTGGATCCGGCCGGCGGCAAGGGACAGTTCGAGGGCTGGGCCTCGGTGGAGAACCGCACGGAGCACGACTTCGGCCCGGTGCGACTCGCCCTGGTGGCCGGCGCGCTCAACGACGTCGGCCCGCAGCCGGGGCCGCGCCTCGAGCGCATGGCCCTGGCGGCCGCGCCCCCGACCCCGGAGCACCTGAGCGACGCCTACCGGATCTACCGCTTCGAGACGCCCTGGCCGATCGCGCCCCACAGCCTCAGCCGGCGCCCGCTGCTCGCGCCCCAGGAGATCGAGCTGGCGTCCCGGTACATCGTCGCCGGCCACGCCGGCGCCTACACCCGTCGGGCCGGCGCCGAGCCGGAGCGCCAGCACGCCGTGTTGCGGTATGACTTCGAGCTGAACAGCGAGATCCTGCCGCCGCTGCCGGCCGGCCGCGTCCAGATCTTCGGCGAGCAGGCCGGAGACGAAGGGGGCTTCGCGCTCCTGGGCATCGACCACCTGCCCGACACGCCCAAGGGCGCCCCGATCCGCATCACCGCCGGGCGGGCCTTCGACGTCTGGGCCGAGCGCAGGCAGACCGACTATCGCGTGGACGAGGCCGCCCCGCCCCACCGGCGCCGTTACGTCACCCGGCACCAAATCCGCCTGCACAACATGCTGGATCACGCGGTCACCGTCTGGGTGGAGGAGTCCATCCCGGGACAGTGGAAGATCCTCGAGGAGAGCCACCCCCACTTCCGGCTCGATGCACACACCGTGCGCTGGAGCCTCCTCGTCCAGCCGGACCGGCCGGCGGTGCTCACCTACAAGGTCCAGGTCACCCAGTGAGCCGCCCCGGCGGCTATAATGACCGCCCCACGCCCTCGTAGCTCAGCAGGATAGAGCAACCGCCTCCTAAGCGGTAGGTCACAGGTTCGACTCCTGTCGAGGGCGCCACACGGCATTCCTGCCCCGTTTCACATCGCCACGCGATCCCCCGTAGCTGAGGGCTCATGAGAGTCAGCGTGGAAGAACTCACCACAGAGGACACCGAGATCACGGAGAGTTTGCGAATGGTGCCCAGGGTTTCCCTCCCCCGCTTGCGGGGGAGGGCGAGGGAGGGGGTAAACAGCACACGCGCCTGCCCCTCACCCTGACCCGCTCCCCCGAGGGGGAGAGGGGACAATCAGGACACATCTTCCATGATCTGGGGTATGACCAGCAGGCTTATGTGGGATAGCCCCATGGCAACGCACGAAAGCGCGGCGTTCACGGGGTACAACTTTGGGACCCACCGCCGCTCGCAC
>JALVEU010000234.1 GCA_027030565.1 Gammaproteobacteria bacterium
GCCCAGCCCGCGCGGCTGCTCCACGCCGTTGACCCAGACTTCGAAGGGGTAGGGTTCGCCGTCGTCGATGTGACCGATGCAGATGGCGAACTTGTAGCCATGCGGGTGCTCGATGAAGAAGGTCCAGGCCGGATTGCCTTCCCTGGGGCGTGGCCGGCGACGCCAGCGCAGGCTGGCGAGCGGCGGTTGGGGGAGCTCTTTGAGCCGGATCCTGCGGTCCGGATCCGATTCATCGAGATCCTCGGGTTCACGCCGCGCCTCGGGCACCGAGAGCACCGCGCTGACCTTGGGGTTCGGACGGTAGGTGGTGATGCCCTTCAGGCCCTGTTTCCAGGCCTCTGTATAGAGGTCACGGAAGGCCTCGAAGGGGTAGGATTCGGCAACGTTTACCGTCTTGGACACGCTGCTGTCCACGTACGGGGCGACGGCGGCCACCATGCGCAGGTGGTCCAGGGCGTCGATCTGATGGGCGGCCACCCAATGCTCCGGAAGGCGGGACACCGCCTCCTCGTCGTCCCGGATGCCTTCCCGGGTCTTCCACAGCCGGTAGGCGTGATCGTAGACGCGATAGCTGCGTTCCGTACCGTCGGGTTGGCGCACGCGGCGCTCGTAGTACCAGGAGAACACGGGTTCGATGCCCGAGGAGCAGTTGTCGCCGAAGGCGATGGAGATGGTGCCAGTGGGGGCGATGGACAGCAGGTGGCTGTTGCGCAGCCCCTGCTCGGCGATGCGCGTCCGGAGGTCCCCTGGCAGCCGCTGTACGAAACGTGACTGCAGATAACGCTCGGCGTCGAAGCACGGGAACGGTTTCTTCTCGACGGCCAGTTCCACCGAGGCGGCATAGGCGGCGTCACGCAGGCGTTCCAAGACCTGCGCTGCGAAGTCGCGGGCCTGCTCGGTGTCGTAACGCAGGCCCAGCATGATCAGCGCATCGCCCAGACCCGTGATTCCGAGTCCGATGCGGCGCTTCGCCCGGGCCTCTTGGTGTTGCTGTTCCAGCGGCCAGTAGGTCACGTCCAGGACGTTGTCGAGCATGCGCACGGCCGTGGGGATCAGCGACTCGAAACGCGCAAAATCGAAACGGGCCTCCTCGCTGAACGGGGCCTCCACGAAGCGGGTGAGATTCATGGAGCCCAGGCAGCAACAGCCGTAGTCGGGCAGGGGCTCCTCGCCGCAGGGATTGGTGGCCTCGATCGACTCACACCAATAGAGGTTGTTCTCGGCGTTGATGCGGTCGATGAACAGCACGCCGGGGTCGGCGTAGTCATAGGTGGACTGCATGATCTGCGCCCAGAGGTCGCGGGCCCGAATCCGGCGATAGACCCACAGCCCGTCGTCACGCTGGGTGGCGCCGCTCGCCTTCTGGGCCGGAGAGGGCTCGGCGCGGTGGACCAGCTCCCATTCGGCATCCTGCTCCACGGCCTGCATGAAGGGCTCGGTGACGGCCACGGACACGTTGAACTGAGTGAGCTCCTTGTGCTGGAAGGGCTTGGCCTTGGCCGCGATGAACGCCTCGATGTCGGGATGGTCGCAGCGCAACACCCCCATCTGTGCGCCGCGGCGGAACCCGGCCGACTCCACCGTGCGGCACAAGGCGTCGAAGACCTGCATGTAGGACACCGGACCCGAGGCGGCGGAGTCGGTCCCGTGCACCCAGGCACCCTTGGGGCGGATACGCGAGAAGTCGTAACCCACGCCACCGCCGCGGCGCATGGTCTCGGCGGCCTCCTGCAGGGCCACCATGATGCCGGGTTTGCCGTCTGCGTCGGTGCCGATCATGGCATCGCCCACTGGTTCGACGAAGCAGTTGATGAGCGTGGCGCGGATATGGGTGCCTGCAGCCGAGAGGATGCGCCCAGCCGGGATGAAGCCGCCCTGCAGGGCCTCCAGGAAGCGGGTCGCCCAGCGGGCGGGATCCGCCTCGTGGGCCGCCAGCGCCTGCGCCACGCGACGGAAGACGTCTTCCGGACCTTGTTCGCCGTCCTTCAGGTATTTCTCGCGCAAGACATCGCGCGTGATCTCCTGCGGCTCCATACCGCCTCCAGGTGAGACACGACATGCTGGGCACGAAATGGTCGGTTCGCGACCATGAACACAATATCATGGGGAGCTATTTGGGCGGTCGGCGTTCACCCGGATCCGCATCTGCCGGCTGCGTTCCGTCCCCGCCGTCGGCCGTCGCCTGCAGCGTCCGCTCGGCAGGTTGAGGCATTTGCATGTCCCGCGGCCTTTCCCAGGGAAAGAAGCGGACGTCCTGCATTGCGGTGGGCGTATGATCCATGAGCAGGACGGCCCGCAGGCCATCGGTGTAGTAGCGGTCTCCAGTCAGGTTGGATCTGGGGTCGTCCGGTGTGGAAGCGCCGACACCACGCACGAAGCCAAACGCCTTCAGCCCCTGCGAGTAGAGCATGTCCTGGAGCAGGGCATTGCGGGTCTCGTCCACGTCGGGATCAATCTTGTGGGTCACACCGAAGCCGGAGTGCAGCGTGAAACGCACGCCGATGTCCCGACTGATCTGTCCGATCCAGACCGACTTGCCCTCGTAACGCAGCGGGGTGAGCCACAGGCGCAGATGGTTGCGACGGTTGACGGTGTCCCGGGCCTTCTGCATGGCGATGTCCTGCTTGCGTCCAAAGACGTACAGGGGACTGACCGGCGAATACCGATAGCGATGCCCGAACAGGAACGAACCGATGGTCTTCCACACCGAGTCCCAATAGGTGTCCTCTGCCGGCCGCCAACCGCGACGGATGAAGGCCGGCACGAGGTCCTCCGGGTTGCCGATGAAGATCAGGTTCAGCGGATCACCCTCTCCCTGTCCCTTGGCGTCGGTGGTGCAGCAAGGCAGGTAGGTAAGGGCGAAACGCAGCTCGTCCTCATCGATATCCTGCAGCGGGTGACCCGCCTGCTGTTCCTGTACCTCCGCAAAGCCGCGGGTGTGCAACCCGGGGACCCTCAGGAAAAAGGTGAAATGCTCCATTCTCCGGCTGGACAGGAGCTGGATGTCGATCTCCTTGAGCCCCTCGTCCAGGTTGACGAACGCAAACCCGCGTCGGGTGACACCCGGAGCCACGGGATTGCGAAAGGCGTGTGCCTTCAAGAAGGCAGCGAGGCGAAGATAGCCACGGTGGCCGATCTGCCGGCGAAACGAATAGGCCACCTCATGGGGCGAGAAGTAGTCCGGATCCAGGGAGGGGAACAGCAGCCAATAAGGAACGGTATCCTGGTTGCGGGCCTCGATCCAGACTGCTTGGATCCATCGGCGATGCAGGTCCACCCCGAAGGTCTCTCTGGCCTCCTGGTCGGTGAGTACGGCGACGGTCATCTGCAGCCTGTCGTCCCCTTCGGTGCCGGCGTGTGCCCGCCAGGAGGAAGGGTCCGGCGCCTTGGGCGGCGCATAGTGCGCACAGGCGGCGAAGACGAGGGGCAGCAGGAGGATCGCCAGCCGCGCGCAGGGCCAAGCGCGCCGTTGGTTCATGAGGGTGGACGCTGTACCGGCCTAGTCGCGCAGATAGCTTCGCTTCCAGATCTCCTCATTGGCCTGCCTCAGAAGCTCGCGATACGTACCCTCCCGCCGAATCTCGGCCAGCCCTCGGTTGAAGGCTGCAACAATCCCTTCTGCCCGTGGATGCCGGCGGCTCACGGCCAGGTGGAGGCCATGCTCGGCCAGCGGCTTCGGGAGAAACTCCAGCGCGTGGCGCTGTCCGGCAAAGTGGCGGGCCAGCTCGTAGCGCAACGTGCGCTCGTCTCCCACCACGAGGTCGATGTGGCCGGCGAGGAGCTCCACAAGGTTGGGCACCAGATGCGTTTCCGGCGCCTTCGCGAAGTCGGTGGCCTGGTCGAAATCGGGGTCGTAGGCGTATCCATACACCACGCCCACGCGCAGTCCCTTGAGGTCCCGGAGTCGCTGGAAACGAAGCGGTGTACCGCGGCGTTTCAGGAAGACGATCCTGTTGGTGAGATAGGCGTCGGAAAACAGGAAATCCCGCTCGCGCTCCGCCGTCCTCCAAGCCGTGGCGATCACCCCGATCCGGCCGGCCCGTGCCTGTTCCAGGGTGCGATGCCAGGGCTCGAACACGAGGTTTGGGTGGTATCCGCCGCGTTCCAGCGCAGCTGTGACGATGGACAAGGCCAGGCCTTGGCCCGGGAGCTTCGGGTCTGCATACGGGGGCCACAGACTGGCGCCCACCGTGATAGACGTCTTCGCCGGGACCATGGCCGGTGCGCCGGACAAGACCAGTAGCATGAGCAGCCATGTCCCGGGTGTCCACGGCCCTGGCCTGTTCCCGAGCAGCGGCTCAAGGAACTGCGGCTTCATCCCGTGCAAGGTGCGTTCCCCCTCGCGGAAATCCCCTTTGTGGTTCGGGCACTGGCGAATCATCTGCTGCGCGGCGCACTGAAAGCTGGCGTTGGGCAGGGGGCTGCCCGGCCGTCGGACCTGTATCTCCGTGTATTCTGCGTGGCGCCCTGCAGGCGGCCACTGCGCTGTCGGAGGCCGGGTCTCGGGCTCACCACCCCGAGGCATCGCGCTTCGGCACGGTGCGTACGCGCCGTTTGCTTTGCGGAGCATCGCCCAAATGGCGCCATTCTGCCACTCCTTGCGGCACGTTCCGTTGGCTGCAATCCGGTTTCCCAAACTTGGGTCGTTCCACTACCATTGCAGGGTTTCGCCTTTCGGAGTCTTTCATGTCATAGGGAGTCTTCCATGTCCAAGAAGCATCCGATCATCGCGGTGACCGGTTCGTCCGGCGCCGGCACCACCACCGTCAAGCGTGCCTTCGAGCACATCTTCTACCGGGAGAAGATCAATCCGGTGGTCATCGAGGGGGACAGCTTTCACCGCTACAACCGCAAGGAGATGCGCGAGGCCATCGCCAAGGCCGAGGCCGAAGGCCGCACCCTCAGTCACTTCGGGGCCGAAGCCAACCTGTTCGACAAGCTCGAGGAGCTGTTCCGGACCTATTCCGAGACCGGTACGGGTAAAAAGCGGCTGTACCTGCACAGCGAGGAGGAGGCCAAGCCCTACGGATTGCAGCCGGGCGAGTTCACACCCTGGGAAGACATCCCGCCGGGCACGGACCTGCTCTTCTACGAAGGCCTCCACGGCTGTGTAAAGACCGATGGCATCGACGTGGCCCGCTGGGTGGACTTGAAGATCGGGGTGGTGCCCATCGTGAACCTGGAGTGGATCCAGAAGATCCACCGCGACTGCGCCGAGCGTGGCTACTCCGCCGAAGACATCGTCGATACGATCCTGCGGCGCATGCCCGACTACGTCAAATACATCACTCCCCAGTTCTCGCTCACGGACATCAACTTCCAGCGGGTGCCCACGGTGGACACCTCCAACCCGTTCATCGCGCGGGACATCCCCACCCCCGACGAGAGCTTCGTGGTCATCCGCTTCTCGGATCCAAACAAGTTCGGCGTGGACTTCCCTTATCTGCTCAGCATGCTCCACGGTTCGTTCATGTCCAGGCGCAACACCATCGTGGTCCCCGGGGGCAAGATGGGATTTGCCATGGAGATCATCCTCACCCCCATCATCCACGAGATGATGCGCAAGAAGAAGGAGGCTTGAGGGCCCTACCGTCGTGTTCGCCTTCGCGTACGCGCAAGGCACCGAGCCCCGGGCGCTGGTCGAAGGCTGCCTCGCCCGGCTCGGCCCCTTGTCCGGGGCGACCCTGGGCTTCGTGTACGCGACGGACATCCTCGCCCCGGAGTTGGAGCGTATGGTACGTCTACTGCGCTCCGGGACCGGGGTCGCGCACTGGGTGGGCACCGTGGGCAGCGGCATCATTGCCGGGGAGCGAGAGATCTACGACGAGCCGGCCATGGCCGTGATGCTCACCGACGTTCCGGAGGACGCATTCCGACTGCTTCCACCCGGGCCTTCCAACGTGGGCAGCTTTCTCGGTACCCATGGGCGGTGGCTGCAACGCCACCCCCTGCACGTGGGGGTGGTGCATGGCGATCCGGGCAACCCGGCCACGCCGCTGCTGTTGGAGCGGCTCGAACAGGGCGTGCCGGGGGCGTTTCTGGTGGGCGGATTCACCTCCTCCGAAGGGCCGCGTGTACAAGTGGCGTCGGCCGTGGGTGAGGGCGGCGTGTCCGGGGTGTTGCTGGATGCCGGCCAGGTGACCGTCACCGTGGACCACACGCAGGGGTGCACGCCCATCGGGGCCGTGCACCGAATCACCGCCTGCGACCGCAATGTCGTGGCCGAGCTGGACGGTCGGCCGGCCCTCCAAGTGCTGCGGGAGACGGTGGGTGAGGTGCTGGCCAAGGACTTGCGTCGCGCGGCCGGTTTCATCTTCGCCGGCTTCCCCGTGCCGGGCTCCGATACCGGCGACTACCTGGTGCGCAACCTGCTCGGCATCGATCCGGAGAATCAGCTCATCGCCGTGGGTGACCGGGTGAGCCCGGGACAGGCCATGATGTTCTGCCGGCGCGACGGGAACACCGCCCGGCAGGATTTGGACCGGATGCTCGACGACGTTCGCCGCCGGCTGCCCGGGCCGCCGCGCGGTGCGCTGTACTTCTCTTGCCTGGGACGTGGACGCCATCAGTTCGGGCCCGACAGCGAAGAGGCGGGTACGGTGGCGAGGGCCCTGGGTGTGGAAGTGCCCCTGGCGGGGTTTTTCTGCAGCGGCGAGATCTACGCCAACCGTCTCTACGGCTACACCGGGGTGCTCGCCGTCTTCTCATGAGCATGGCCTATGCCCAGCTGGGCCGCACCGGGATCCGCGTGAGCCGGATCTGCCTGGGCACCATGACCTTCGGCGAGCAGAACACCGAGGCCGAGGCGCATGACCAGCTCGACCTGGCCTTCGACTACGGTGTCAACTTCATCGACACGGCCGAGATGTATCCGGTGCCGCCCCGGGCCGAGACCCAGGGGCTCACCGAGCGCTACATCGGGAGCTGGCTGGCTCGGACCGGACGGCGCGACCGGGTCGTACTCGCCACCAAGGTGGCAGGGCCGGCCGACTGGCTGTCCTACCTGCGCGGCGGCCCACGCCTCGAGGCCGTCCAGATCCGCCGGGCCCTGGAGGACTCCCTGCGGCGTCTGCAGACCGACTACGTGGATCTCTACCAAGTCCACTGGCCCGAGCGTCGCACCAACTATTTCGGCGAGCTGGGTTACACCCACCGCCCTGAGCAGGACGGGGTCCCCATCGAGGAGACGCTGGAGGCGTTGGCTCGACTGGTGGATGCTGGCAAGGTGCGTGCCATCGGCGTATCCAACGAGACGCCCTGGGGGGTGATGCAATACCTGAACCTGGCCGAGCGCCATGGCTGGCCGCGCATCGTCAGCATTCAGAATCCCTACAACCTGCTCAACCGCAGCTTCGAGGTCGGCCTGGCCGAGTTCGCCCACCGCGAGGCGGTCGGTCTGCTGGCCTACTCCCCGTTGGCCTTCGGGGTGCTCACAGGCAAGTATCTGGGCGGGGCGCGCCCGCAGGGCGCCCGGCTCACCCTGTTCTCCCGCTTCGATCGCTACAACAAGCCGCGCACCGAGCAGGTCGTGGCCCGTTACGTGGAGCTGGCGCGGACCTACGGCCTGTCGCCGGCGAAGATGGCACTGGCCTACGTGAACAGCCGGCCCTTCGTGACGGCCAACATCATCGGTGCGACCAACCTGGACCAGCTTCGCGAGGACCTGGGTAGCATCGAGCTCACACTACCCCCGGAGGTGGTCGCGGGAATCGAGGCCATCCACGCCGAGTGTCCCAACCTGGCCCCCTGACTCAGGGATTGCCAGGCGCCGGGGGCGGGGGAACCTCCCGCTTCCACAGGCCGTCCCGGGTGGCCACCCCCCATGCCCAGCGCAGCCAGCCCACCACCGCGAACGCGAGCCACAGCGCCCAGGCGAGCATCAGCATCCGATAGACCCAGAGCGGCACCCACAGGGCCCAGGCCGTGGGTGGCCGGGGTGCGGTCCGGTCCTGATACCAGTACAGATGCGCCGCCGTGGAGCCGTTGCCGGTCACCTGCATGTCCGGCAGTCCCAGCAGGCCTTGCTGCACCGCCAGGAACAGTGCCACCAGGGCGAGCAGCGTCAGACTCCCCGTCGCACCTTGCAACAGGTTGTAGTAGACGGGCGACAAGGGCCGTCGCCAACGGCTGCGCAGGCCCGTCAGCAACAACCAGCCCACGACCACGGCGCCGAGCACCAGCGGCGTTTGGGTGAGCCCCACCAAGAGGAGGAACCAGCCGGCTGCGCCCAGCGGCGCGAGGCGCAGCCGGGCGAGCACCCAGGCCAGCGCCGCCAGCACCACCAGGACCCCCCAGAACAGCACTGCGGGCCCCAGGGGCGGTCCGCCCACGGCCAGCACCCATCGTCCGGGGCCGAGCGCGATGTCCAGACCGAGGTTCACGGCAGGTGCGCCCAGGTCCACTGCCGGGGTGCGTAACAGGTGGCCCGGGGGCTCCGCCTCGTGCCAGCCCACCCGAATCCGGTGCCGACCCGGTTCCAGGGCCACGGTGACCCGTCCCTGGACGGCCTGTACGGGCAGACTGGCCCCGTCCATCTCCACCCGGTCCAGGCGTGCCCCCGAGGGCAGGGTCAGGCTGTGGGTGCCGCCCCGACTGGTGTGCAGATCGATGAGCAGCGTTCCGGCGCGGCTGGTCTCTCCCGCCTCGATCGTCAGGCGCGCGCGGTCCAGCGTGACCGTGGGTCCGGGTACGCCGGCCGGGCGTTGTACCCGCAGACGCACCGTCTCCCCCGGCCAGGGTCGCCATTCCGGCCGCCACTGGCGCAGGGGATCCAGGCGATGCACGGGCGGTATCCCCTCGGTCTCCACGTGCCAGAGGGGCGCGGCCTCGAGCAGCCAGACCTCGAACCAGCCGGGCTGTCCGGTGGGCAAGGACTGGGCGGCGGTGAGTACCAGTTCGGGGCCGATCTCCAGCCGGCTCTCCCACTGCACGGCGCGGCGTTCGGCAGGCAGCCGGACCACCACGGCGCCCTGTTTCACCTCGAAGCCCGGCGTGATGACCGACTCGCCGGGCAACAGCGGGATGCGCAGCGTGACCGACTCCCTGCCCGGGCCCACACGCTGCAGCCGATAGCGCACGGTCCATTCCAGGCCCAGGCTGAGCGTGCGCTCCAAGCGGGCGAATCCGGGCAAGGGTAGGGGTTGCAGGGGTTCTTCGGCCGGGTTGGGCGCCTGCGGGCGCTGTCGGATCAGGGCCAGGCTGGGCTCGGGCACGCCCGAAGGACCGACGCCCGAGACCGACCACCCTTCGGCGGTCACCTCCAGATGCCTGGGTACCAGCGGCCAGGCCAACTGGATGCGGTCCCGCGCCGGGAGCGGACCCCACAGCTCCACCTGATGCACCCCCGCCTCCAGGGCAAGCCACAGGCGGCCCTTGGGGCCGCGCAGGAGTGCGCTGTGGGGTTCGCCGTCCACGTGCACCCGTGCCGGGGTCCATTGCCCGGGCGTATCCGGCAGCGGTACCGCCGCTGCGTCAGCCAGGTGGACCTCCAGAGCGAGACGCAGTTCCCGCGGCCCGGCCGTGAGCCGAGCCGCGGGGATGTCGGC
>JALVEU010000235.1 GCA_027030565.1 Gammaproteobacteria bacterium
CAACATGTACGTGCCGCTGCCATCGGTCACCGTCGAGATCAGGCCCACCTGCGGGAGGGTCTGGCCGGTGATCTGCAGCGAGATGAAGATCGCCGGCACCGTATAGGCAAAGATGAGCACGATGTACTGGGCGATCTGGGTGTAGGTGATGCCCTTCATACCCCCGAGCACCGCATAGATGAAGACGATGGCCATGCCGATCATCACCCCCACCTCGAACGGCACCTCGAGGAATCGGCCGAAGGCCACCCCCACGCCTTTCATCTGGCCGATGACGTAGGTGATGGAGGCCACGATCAGGCACAGGACGGCCACGATCCGGGCAGTGCGTGAGTAGTAACGCTCGCCGATGAACTCGGGCACGGTGAACTTGCCGAACTTGCGCAAGTAGGGTGCCAGCAGCATGGCAAGCAGGACGTAGCCGCCGGTCCAACCCATCAGATACACCGAGGCGTCGTAGCCCTTGAAGGCGATGAGTCCCGCCATGGAGATGAACGAGGCGGCCGACATCCAGTCGGCGGCCGTGGCCATGCCGTTGGCGACGGGATTGACGCCCTTGCCCGCTACGTAGAAGTCGCCGGTGGTCCGGGCACGCGCCCAGAAGGCGATGCCGACGTAGAGGGCGAAGGTGGCACCCACCACCAGGTAGGTCAGGGTCTGCAGATCCATGGTGCGCGCCCCCTCAGTCTTCGTGGACGTCGTACTTGCGGTCGATGGCGTTCATCGCCAGCGCGTACACGAAGATCAGCACCACGAACGTGTAGATGGAGCCCTGCTGAGCGAACCAGAAGCCGAGCCCGGCCCCGCCGATACGGATCTGATTGAGCGGCTCGACCAATACGATGCCGAACAGGTACGAGACCACGAACCACACCGCGAGCAGAAACAACACCAGCCGCAGGTTGGTCTTCCAATAGCGGACTGCGTTTCCATTGTTGTCCATGTGAGATCCTCCCCGATGTGATCCTCCGCTGCAGGACGTCGCCTCGATGTTCCGGCAGGGGGCCGGACGGCGCGTCCCGGGCATGGGCCGGCGTAGTCGCTCCCCGGCGCACGACTTGCGGATTGTCCTTGGATTAGCAGGGAAATGCAATTGCATCCCGGGGCCTCTTCCCTCGAAAACGGCCGACCCGGCCGATCGCTTGAACCGAAGCGCCGGACAAGGCATTGTGTGCGGTCGGCCCACATCGAACATGCCTCTGTGAGGCAGATGCGGGCCCCACGGGCTTGCATTTTCCCGGCACGCCCCGATGTTGCAGTCATCACCACTGGAGAAGGCCCGAAGCCATGCAGAAGCCGCCCGACCTGAATTGCGACACGCCCAACGATCGCAAGGAATACGTCGTCGTCGACGCAGAACGGCCGGTGTGCTGCCCCCCGCCCAATCAGTGTTTGTGGAACTCACACCCGCGCGTATATCTGGCGGTGGCGGATACCGGACAGGCCCGATGCCCCTATTGCAGCGCCCTGTTCGTCCTCGACAAGTCGTAGCGCGATACCGCCCCGCAAGTCACGCCCGCGTTCATCTGGAGAACAACCGAGGTCACAATGCAGGTCCGGATCACCTTCAAGAACATCGACGCCGTCTCCCACGAGACCATCGAGCAACGCCTGCGCGCCCTGTTCGAAGAGCGTCTGGGGCCCACGCTGCGCGAACACTTCCCCACCGAATCCATCAAGCTCTATGGGATCGTGGAGAAGAGCCGGCACCACCAGCATTTGTACCGGGTAGCACTGCGTCTGCACCTGCCGCCCAAGAAGATCCTGGTCGCTCGGGAGGACGACTTCGATCTGCAAGTGGCCGAACGCGAGGCCCTGGAAGAGCTCGAACGACAGGTGCGTCGCCACCTGGCCCGGTTGCGCAACGAGGCGGCCTGGAAACGCAAGTCCCGGCGTGCACAGCTGCACCGGCTCAAGGCCGAGATGGCCGCTACGCCGGTCGTCGAGCGGGAAGATTTTCTGCAGGCGGTCCGCCCGCATCTGCAGCGCCTGGAGAACGTCGTGCGTAGAGAACTCGCGTATCTGCGGGCCACGGGGGATCTAGCCCCGGATTATCCGTCCGTGAGCGACGTCATGGACGAGGCCCTGGTGCGTGCCCAGCGGCAGTGGCGCCGCTCCCCCGAGGCACGACGGCTGTTTCAGAATCTGCTCAAGCAGGTGATCGATGTGCTCGCCGAAGAGATCGTGCGCTTCCGCAACTCCGAAGAGGCCGCGTCCCTGGAAGGGACGGCCTTGCTCGACGTACTTGCCGATACGGGCGAGGACTGGCGCACGGAGTATTGGCAGCCGGACGAGGTTCTCCGCATCGAAGACCTCCTGCCATCGGAGGAGACGCAAGACCCGGAACAGGTGGCCGAGCGCAGGGAGGTGGTCCGTTTCCTACTGCGCGCCCTGCGCCAGCTGCCCACGCGCTGGCGCAGGGCGGTCACGCTCACCCAGATGGAGTCTCTTCCGGAGGAGAACGTGGCCGAGCTCCTCGGCACCGACGTGGAATCGTTGCGGGAATGGCTCGCCCACGCC
>JALVEU010000236.1 GCA_027030565.1 Gammaproteobacteria bacterium
AGCCGTGTATACGGGCCCCGGCTTGCCGGGGCTTTTTGATCCTGGAGTGAAGCAGGGACCGGTGGCCTCGCGTCGGCAGGGCCGCCGGAGCATGGAGTACATGAGACACATCATTTCCATCTTGCTGGACAACGAGGCCGGGGCCTTGTCGCGGGTCGCCGGGCTGTTCTCGGCGCGGGGCTACAACATCGAGTCGCTCACCGTGGCGCCCACCGACGATCCTTCGCTCTCGCGTATGACCATCGTCACCCGGGGCAGCGATCGGGTCATCGAGCAGATCACCAAGCAGCTCAACAAGCTGGTGGACGTGGTCAAGCTCATGGATCTGACCGAGTACGACCATATCGAGCGCGAGATGATGCTGCTCAAGGTGGTGGCCAAGGGCGAGGACCGGGCCGAGATCAAGCGTCTGGCCGACATCTTCCGCGGTCGCGTCATCGATGTGGACGACGAGACCTACACCATCGAGCTGACCGGCAAGGCGGACAAGCTCGAGGCCATGCTCCAGGCGCTGGGCTCGACCAAGATCCTGGAGGTGGTGCGCTCGGGATCCATGGGGATCGCGCGGCGCGAGGTGGTGCTGAAATACTGAACATCGATCTGTCCCGCCTCGGGGCGGGCTCACGGGGGAGCGAGCATCCACAATGCGAATCTACTACGACAAAGACGCCGACCTCTCGGTCATTCAGAACCGCAAGGTCACCATCATCGGCTATGGCTCGCAGGGCCATGCCCATGCCAACAACCTCAAGGACTCGGGTGTGGACGTGACCGTGGGGCTGCGTCCCGACTCGCCCTCGGTGGCCAAGGCCGAGGCGGCGGGCCTCACCGTCAAGCCGGTGCCCGAGGCCGTCCAGGGGGCGGACGTAGTGATGATCCTGGCGCCGGACGAGCACCAGGCGCGGCTGTATCGCGAGCAGGTCGAGCCCAACATCAAGGAGGGCGCGGCGCTTGCCTTCGCCCACGGTTTCAACATCCACTTCGGTCAGATCGAGCCACGTTCCGACTTGGACGTCATCATGATCGCACCCAAGGGCCCCGGCCACCTGGTGCGCTCCACCTACCTGGAAGGCGGCGGCGTGCCCAGCCTCATCGCGGTGCATCAGGACGCCACCGGCCAGGCCAAGGAGATCGCCCTGGCCTATGCTTCGGCCAATGGCGGAGGGCGGGCCGGGGTCATCGAGACCACCTTTCGTGAGGAGTGCGAAACGGACCTGTTCGGCGAACAGGTGGTGCTCTGCGGCGGGCTCACGGCGCTCATCCAGGCGGGCTTCGAGACCCTGGTGGAGGCGGGCTACGCCCCGGAGATGGCCTATTTCGAGTGCCTGCACGAGGTCAAGCTCATCGTGGATCTCATCTACGAAGGCGGGATCGCCAACATGCGTTATTCGGTGTCCAACACCGCGGAATACGGCGACGTGACCCGCGGCCCGCGGGTCATCACCGACGAGACGCGTGCGGAGATGCGGCGCATCCTGCGCGAGATCCAGACCGGGGCGTTCGCACGTGAGTACATCCTGGAGAACCAAGCCGGCGCCCCGGTACTCAAGGCCAGCCGCCGGCTCACAGCCGAGCATCCCATCGAGGAGGTGGGCGCCAAGCTGCGCGCCATGATGCCGTGGATCCAGGAGAAGCGGCTGGTGGACCAGTCCAAGAACTAGGCTATGGCGCGGGGATGAGCCCGTGAACGAGGAGGATCAGCAGGAGATCCAGTCCCGCAAGGGGATCTATCTCCTGCCCAACCTCCTGACCACCGGGGCCCTGTTCGCGGGCTTCTACGCCATCGTAGCCGCCATGGACGGCCGCTTCGAGGCGGCGGCGGTGGCCGTGTTCGTCGCCATCGTCCTGGACGGGCTGGACGGGCGCATCGCGCGCATGACGCACACCACCAGCGCCTTCGGGGCGGAGTACGATTCGCTCTCGGACATGGTCTCCTTCGGCCTGGCGCCCTCGCTGGTGATGTACGAATGGGCGTTGGTGCACCTCAAGCCCCTGGGGTGGATCTGGGCCAAGATGGGCTGGCTGGCAGCGTTCTTCTATGCCGCGGCCGCCGCCCTGCGTCTGGCCCGGTTCAACACCCTGGTGGGGAGTACGGACAGGCGCTACTTCATCGGGCTGCCCAGCCCCACCGCCGCGGCGGTGCTCATGGGCATGGTGTGGACCTGGCACGACCTGGGCGTGCCGGGCGCGGAGATGCGTATCCCCGCCCTGATCCTCACGGTGCTCGTGGGCGCGCTGATGGTGAGCCGGGTGCGCTACTACAGCTTTAAGGACTTCGACATGCGCCACCGGGTGCCCTTCGTGGCGGTGCTCATCATCGTCCTGGTGTTCATGTTTGCGGCCTTGGATCCCCCCAAGGTGCTGTTCGGCGGCTTTCTGCTGTATACCGTGCTGGGTCCGTTCGTGTCGGTGCGTTTGCGCCGGCGGGCGGTGCGGGCCGCTTCGGAGGCTGGAAAACCGCCGTCGGACGATTTATAGTGCCTCTATGTCGAGAGCGATTCTCATTGCGAC
>JALVEU010000237.1 GCA_027030565.1 Gammaproteobacteria bacterium
ATGGCCTTCCTGCAGCAGGACATGCGTGAATCCCACGACCTGGAGGACAGCATCGGCGCGCTGTTGGAGCTGTACCGGCAGCATGGCGCACCCGAGGCGGCCGGCGAGGGGGACGAGAAGGCGTGAACCGGATGGATGAAGCAGGCCGGCAGAAAAAGGCATGAAACGCAGCCGACGCATCGGACAGATCCGGGACCTGGCACAGCGGCGTGAGGACGAGCTGCTGCGCACGGCGGCCCGGTTGCGCGCCGCGCTGCGCGAGGAGGAGGCGCGTCTGGCGCAACTGCAGCGCTATCGCTCCGAATACGATGCGCAGTTCCACGAGCTGGGCCGGCGCGGCCTGCAGGCCGCCATGGCCACGGACTTCCTGGACTTCATGGCCCGCCTGGACGCCGCCATACGCGCCCAGTCCGGGCGCGTGCAGGCGGCACGCGCCGCCCATGCCGCGGCCCTGGAACACTGGCGCACGGGTCACCGCAGGACGGCCTCCCTGGACAAGCTGGCCGACCGGGTACGCAGGGAAGAGCTCCAGCTGCAGGAGCACCGGGCACAGTCCGAGTCCGACGAGGCGGCGGCCGGGCGGGTGCGCCTGCGCGACGAGCTGCCCTGAGCTCCGTGTCGGAAGGCGGCGGGCGCCGGTCGCGTGGCACGGTTCGTGCTTTTGGACTGGCAGGGAAAGGGACTGCTGCAGGCAAGGAGAACACATGCCACAGACATCGCCCATCCTGCCGCTGAACGCTGGCGTGGCGGGTCCGGGCAACGCCGTCGAACCCGCCTCGCCGCCGGACGACACGCTCCCAGGAGGCGGGGGGTTCGGTCGCCTCCTGGACGGAAGGATCGAGACTGCCCAGGCACAGCCCGAGGCTACGCCGGCGCGTCCCACAGACGAGCGCCGTGCCGTGGGGGACACCGGTTCATGGGGCCCGCTGGCGCTGCTCGTCTACGCGCCCGGCACGCCGCCGGCCCCAGTAGAGGCATCCCCTGTAGCCGAGGGCACCTCATCCGGCCGGGCCGGTGTCTCCCCTGAGAGCGATGCGCCATCCATCGAACCGCTCGCGGCTATGGTCGAGCCAGCTGGGGCAGACGAGGCGAAGGCTCCTGGTGTACCTTCGTTGGATCCCGGGGCGGGGCCGGAACAGGCGGCCGTGGAACCCCCCGCGGGCGGGATCGTCGCCCCCGCCGGGTCCAGGTCCGCCCCGGAGGTGCGGCTCGAGGGAGGTGCCGAGGGGCCTTTCCCCACAACCGCCATGGATGCTCCAGAGGCCGCGTCGCGCCGGGTCCGGACGGGCAAGGGGCAGCCGCAGGAGGACCGGCCGACCGGCAAGGATTTGCCGGCGGTGGTGCAGCGCACACCGGACACCGGCGGTTCCCGCGGTGCGCCGGTCCCAGGCGCACCCATGGTGGAGGCAGGACCGGCCGAGCGTTCACGGCGGCCAGTGCGAAATCCGGAATCCGGGGTACCCTCCAGTGTGCAGACCGAGTCCGTGCCCACCCCGGCCAGCGGCCCGCCTCCGCTCGCGACGCAGGACCCGGATCCCGCCGAATCTGCCCGACCCGTCACGACTGCGCCCGCGGGCGGTACCCGGGGCGTGCCGGAGACGGTGGCCGCCTCCAAGGGATCGGGGTTGCCCACCCCCCTGGGTGCGCCGCCCGCTACAGATCCGGAGGCGGAACGAGTGCCGGAGCATGTGGGCGGCAAGGCTGCGGAGGCGCTCCAGAGACCGGCCGTGCCAGCGCGGGAGGGCGCGCAGCATCCCGGGTTCGCCCCCGAGCAGCCGGTAGCGGCAGCCGGCCGTTCCGGTGAGGTGCGGGGTTCGGATGCATCCGGTGCGTTGCGTGCCGCGCGGCCGGTCACCGCCGGCGCCCATGGAGGGACGGTGGCGGCGGCCCCGACGGCCGACGGCGGCACCGGTGTCCCCCCGACCCCGCAGATCGGGGTCGTCCCGTCCCCCGGTCATTCCGCCACGGCGGCAAGCGGAGCGGTGCTCACGCCCCAGTCACCCGGCGCCGTGGAGGACGCCCTCCCGGCCCCACTGGGTGCGCCGGGCTGGGACGAGGCCTTCGGCCAGCACTTGGTGTGGCACCTGGGCCGCGGGCAGACCGGCGTACGCATCCGGGTCAATCCTCCGGAGCTCGGCCATGTGGAGGTGCGGCTCACGGTGCATCAGGACCAGGCCAGTGTGCACTTCTCGGCGCCGAGCCCGCAGGTCCGCGAGGCCGTGGAGGCCGCGCTGCCCCGCTTGCGCGAGATGCTCGCCGAGACGGGCATCCAGCTCGCCGATGCGGGCGTCTCGGCCCAGGACTCGGGCGGGCACGGCGATCCACGCGACCCCGCACCGGCACGGACGTTCGCCCCGGGAGGCTCCAGTCCCTCGGTGGAGGAGGCCGGCTCTGCCCCGGTCACTGTGCGCGCCGCCAGCGGCCTGCTGGATCTCTATGCCTGACGGCAGCAGCCGAGCGGGCCGTGCACACACCTGTGAAAGGGGCGCCGGAAATCCGGCGGCCGTGACTCCACGACGCCTGCAGCCGGTCGATTATTTGTCGGTTCATTTCATAACCTTCTGATAAAAAAACAGAAACCTTCTTGGCACGGCAATTGCTCCAAAGCGGATAGACCGCAACAGAGGAGCAAGCCATGGCAGCGAAGGAGGCACAGGCCGAAGCAGCACAGGCCGAAGCGGCGCCCCAGGGCGGTTCGGGCATGAAGACGGCGCTGCTGGTGGGGGTCGTCGGCCTGGTCCTGGTGGCGGCCAACGCCGGGGTCACGTTGTTCGTCAACAAGATGGTGTTCCAGCAGTCTCTGAGCGAGACCCTGGCCAAGCTGGAGCACGGTGGACTGCAGGCGGAGTCCGCACCGGCGCAGCCCGCCGATCCACCCATCTACGTCGACCTCGACCCGCCCATCACCGTAGCGCTGGAGCGCGACGGCAGCGTGGGCTACTTCCAGGTGAAGATGGACTTCCTGGTCCGCGATCCCAAGCTGGAAGAGCTGATTCGCACCCACACGCCGGCGATCCGCAACGCGCTGGTCTTTCTCATGAGCAACCAGAAATACGAGGAGCTGCGCACCGAAGAGGGCAAGGAGCGGCTGCGGCGCCAGACTCTGGAAGCCGTGCGCAAGGTGTTGAAGAAGCTCACCGGCCGCTCCGATGTGGAAGACGTGTTCTTCACCAGCCTCATCATGCAGTGACGGCCATGTCCGCGGACTCCGTACTTTCCAAGGAGGAAATGGACGCCCTGCTGCAGGGGGTCGAGGAAGGTGCCGTGACCGGGGAAGGGCCGGACGAGCCCTTGCCCGGGGAGGTGCGTCCGTACGACTTCACGTCCAGCGAGCACGTCGTGCGGGGGCCGATGCCCACCCTCGACATGATCCACGAGCGCTTCGCCCGCCACCTCCCGGAAACGGTCCACCGTTTCGTGCGCAAGGCCGCCGAGACCACCTACCGGCCGGTGGAGCGGCTTCGGTTCTCCGATTTCGTGGAGCGCCTGAAGCTGCCGGCCATGCTCCACCGGGTGGAGGTGGAACCCGTCGGGGCGGCCCTGCTGGTGACCATGGATGGCAGTCTGGTGGCCGCCCTGGTGGATGCGTACTTCGGCGGATCGGGAGCGGCCGTGGAGCTCGGCGACCGCGATTTCACCCCCACCGAGGCCCGTGTGGCCTATCGCTTTCTGGACCTCCTGCTGGAGGATCTGCAGGCAGCGTGGCAGCCGGTGGCGGAGCTGCATTGCCGCTTCGCCGGGAGCGAGACCAATCCGGCCTTCGTCGCCCTGGCCGGGCCCGCCGAGTCCGTGTTCGCCACGCGCATCGAGGTCACGCTGGGCAGCGTTCAAGGAGAGCTGGGGATCGTGCTGCCCGAGGACGGTCTGGTGGATCCCTTGCGCGAGGCACTGAGCGGCGCCTTGCCTCCTGGCGACCACGCCGAGGCGGAGCAGGATTGGTTTGCGCACTTCGAGGCCAACCTTCAGGAGGCACAGGTGACGCTCTGCGCCCGCCTCACGGAGCGCGAAATGCCCCTCAGGGAGGTGCTCGGACTCAAGGTGGGCGACATCGTGCCCATCGACATGCCGGCCCACGTGCCCCTGCTGGTGGAGGGCGTGACCCTGTTCTACAGCGAGTTCGGGGTCCACAAGGGCAAGAACGCAGTGAAGATTCTCGGCAGGTCCGACGACCGGTGCCTGCAGGATCCGGGGTTGCAGCCGTCCTGTGACGGTGCCTCGGGCGAGGACCGCTTCGAGCGGTCGGTGATGGAGTGACAGGAGGAGTGCGCGATGAGCAGCGTTGAACAGGCGGCGGAGATGGAGCAGACGGCGTCCCAGCCGGCCCCGGGACAGGACACGCCGGAGCCGGAACGCGCGGTGAACGCCGCGGAGACGGCGCAGCAGGAGCAGGCGGGGTTGGACCTCATCCTCGACATCCCGGTGAGTCTGTCCATGGAGGTGGGGCGGCGGCGGATCAGCATCCGCCAGCTGCTCCAGCTGGGCCAGGGCTCCATCGTGGAGCTGGATCGGGTGGCCGGCGCCCCCATGGACGTGCTGGTCAACGGGACGCTGGTGGCCCATGGCGAGGTGGTGGTGGTCAATGAGAAGTTCGGCATCCGCCTCACCGACATCGTCAGTCCCAGCGAGCGCGTGCGTCGGTTGGGCTGAGGTATAGACCCATGGACCGCAGGTGCTTCCCGTCCACGACGTGGCTCGCCGGTGCGACGTGCTGGAGCGCACAGACCCTGCACGCGGCCGAGCCTGCGTCCCGTCCGGGCTTCGACCAGGGGGGCTATCTCGCGCAGATGCTGGTCTCGCTGCTGGCCGTACTGGCACTCATCGCGCTGGCGGCCTGGTTGCTGCGGCGGTTCGTGCGCATGGGTGCTGCGGCGGGTGGGTTGCTGCGCGTACGCGCGGGGCTGCCTCTGGGTGGGCGCGAGCGCATCCTCCTCGTCCAGGCCGGAGACACCCATCTGCTGCTCGGCGTGGCACCGGGGCGAGTGCAGACGCTGCACGTGTTCGACGCCGACCCGGCGCCCGCCCGAGAGGCCACGGTCGACGGAGCGGCTTCGGGGAAGGGCCGTGCGTTTCGGGAGATCCTGCATCGGGAGGTGAAGCCGTGACCGGGCGAGGACCGCGGTTGGGCGCCCTCCTGCTGGCGGTGGTGCTGGGGCTGTGGTCCGGGGTGGGTGCCGCGGCACCGGGTCTGCCCGCAGTGACCGTGTCCGCCGGTGCCGACGGCGGCCAGACCTACAGCGTGAGTCTGCAGATCCTGTTGTTCATGACCGCGCTCACCCTGCTGCCGGCAGCGGTGATGATGATGACCTCGTTCACACGGATCGTGGTGGTGCTCGCCATTCTCCGCCAGGCCCTGGGGACGATGCAGACACCTTCGAATCAGATCCTGATCGGACTGGCGCTGTTCTTGTCCTTTTTCATCATGCTGCCGGTGCTCGAACGGGTGCACGATCAGGCGCTGGCGCCCTACCTGGACGGGCGCATCGGCGGCGCCGAGGCGCTCCAGCGCGCCAAAGGCCCCCTGCGGGACTTCATGCTGCCCCAGACCCGCGAACAGGACCTGGCCATGTTTGCGCAGATCGCCGGGCGGGAGAATCTGGAGTCGCCGGAGACGGTGCCGTTCTCGCTGCTCCTGCCGGCGTTCGTCACCAGTGAGCTCACCACCGCGTTTCAAATGGGCTTTCTGATGTTCCTGCCGTTTCTGGTCATCGACATCGTGGTGGCCAGCGTGCTCATGTCCATGGGCATGATGATGCTCTCGCCGATGATCATCTCGCTGCCGTTCAAACTGATGCTGTTCGTGCTGGTGGACGGCTGGGCCCTGGTCATGGGCACCCTGGCCTCGAGTTATGGCGTGGGAGCCGGGCCATGACGCCGGAGGCGGCCCTCACCCTGGGCGAGCAGGCCCTGGAGCTTGCCGTACTGCTCAGTGCGCCCATTCTGCTCTCGGCGCTGATCGTGGGCCTGGTGGTGGGCATGTTCCAGGCCGCCACTCAGATCAACGAGATGACGCTGAGCTTCATCCCCAAGCTGCTGGTGGTGGTCGCCGTGCTGTTCGCAGCGGGACCCTGGATGCTGGAGTTGATCACCGGCTTCACACGCCGGCTGTTCATGGACATCCCGGCGATCCTCGGGTAAATGGCCATGCAGGTCTCGCTCTACGAGCTCTCACAGTGGCTGGGGGGGTTCCTGTGGCCGCTGCTGCGCATCGGGGCGGTACTGGCCGTGGGGCCGGTGTTCGGGGCGCGCTCGGTGCCGGTGCGCGTGCGCGTGGTGCTGGCGCTGGCACTCACCCTGCTGGTGGTCTCGATGCGGGGGCCCCAGGCGCTGCCCGACCCGCTGAGCATACCGGGCGTGCTGGCCATCGCGCGTGAGCTGGTCATCGGTGCGGCCATCGGCCTGTCCCTGCAGCTGGTGTTCGCCGCGGTGGTGGTGGGTGGCCAGATGGTCGCCACCAGTATGGGCCTCGGCTTCGCGTCCATCGTCGACCCGCAGAACGGTGTGCAGGTGCCGGTGCTCAGCCAGTTCTACCTGCTCACGGCCACGCTGGTGTTCCTGGCACTCGATGGCCACCTCGTGCTCATCGATCTGCTCGTGCGGAGTTTCGAGGTGCTGCCGCCCGGCGGGCCCGGGCCGGGTGCCGCGGACTTCTGGGCAGTGGCCGCCTGGGGCAGCCATCTGTTCGCCGGCGGCGTGGTGATCGCGCTCCCCGTGGTGGCTGCGGCCTTGCTCACCAACCTGGCCTTCGGTGTGGTCACCCGGGCCGCACCACAGCTCAATATCTTCGCCGTGGGCTTTCCGGTGACGCTCATGGTGGGTTTCCTGGCCATGCTCGCCACGCTGCCCCACATCCTGCCCAGACTCGGGGCCCTGACGCTGTCGGCCACCGACCTGGTCCGTGAGCTGCTCTCGGGAGGCTAGCGGGTGGCCGAGGCTCAGGGACAGGAGCGCACCGAACGCGCGACGCCGAAACGACTGCGCGAGGCGCGGGAGAAGGGTCAGGTTCCCCGTTCGCGCGAACTGGCCACCGTGAGCATCCTGCTGGTGGCGGCGGGGACGTTCTTCCTGTTCGGCGACCGCATGGGGAACATCCTGGCCGAGGTCATGCGCGAGGGGCTGGCACTGGAGCCGGGCCGGCTGCGTGACCCCCATGCCATCGTCCAAGCCATGGCCGCCGACACCTGGGCCGCCTTGCAGCTGCTCGCCCCCCTGTTGGTGCTGCTGGGGCTGGCCGCCGTGCTGGCACCGTTGGCCCTGGGCGGCTGGGTGTTCAGCGCGCAGGCCCTGCTCCCCAAGTGGGAAAAGATCAGCCCCGCCAAGGGGCTGAAGAGGCTGTTCTCCCTACGCGGACTGGTGGAGCTGGGCAAGGCCCTGGCCAAGGTTGCGGTGGTGGGTGGGGTCGCCGTCCTGTTGCTGCACCGGTGGAGCGGGGATGTGGGCGGGCTGGCCCGTGAGGCCTTGGAACCGCAACTCGCCCACGTCTTCCACCGGTTGCGCGAGGCCTTCCTGATCCTGGGCGCCTCCACGCTGATCGTCGCCGTGGTGGACGTGCCGTATCAGCTCTGGCAGCACGCCCGCCAGTTGCGCATGACCCGCCAGGAGGTCAAGGACGAGCTCAAGGACACCGAGGGCAGGCCGGAGGTGCGCTCCCGTCTGCGCAGCATGCAGCGCGAAATGGCCCAGCGGCGCATGATGGATGCCGTGCCGACGGCCGACGTGGTGGTCACCAACCCCACGCACTACGCCGTGGCCCTGTCCTACGATCCGCTGCGCGCCAACGCCCCACGCGTGGTGGCCAAGGGCGTGGACCATATGGCCCTGCAGATCCGGGAAGTGGCGCGCCGCCACGAGGTGCCCATCGTAGAGGCCCCGCCGTTGGCCCGGGCGCTCTACGCGAGCACGCGCCTGGAGGAGGAGATCCCCGCAGCCCTGTATGTGAGCGTGGCCCATCTGCTGGCCTATCTCTATCAGCTCAAGGCCGCCCGGCGCACGGGCGGCCCCGAGCCCGAGCCCCCGCGTGACTTCGACATTCCCGAGGCATTCCGGGTCGAGCCCGGGAATGCCGACGACCCAGGAGCCCAGTAACGATGCAAGCAGCTGCAGTGATGACGCAAGCCAAGGGACTGATGCGCAGCGGCCTTGGCGTGCCCCTGATGCTGATCCTGATGCTGGGGATGATGGTGGTCCCGCTGCCGCCCTTCGCGCTGGACTTTCTGTTCACGTTCAACATCTCGCTCTCGCTCATCATCCTGCTGGTGACGGTCTACGCGCTGCGGCCGCTGGATTTCGCCGTGTTTCCCTCGGTGCTGCTGCTGGCGACTCTGCTGCGCCTGGCGCTCAACCTGGCCTCCACCCGGGTGGTGCTCCTCTATGGGCATGAGGGCACCGACGCGGCCGGCCGCGTGATCCAGGCCTTCGGCGAGTTCGTGGTCGGCGGCAGTTACGTGGTGGGATTCGTGGTGTTCATCATCTTCGTGATCATCAACTTCGTGGTGGTCACCAAGGGTGCCGGCCGGGTCTCCGAGGTCAATGCACGATTCACCCTGGATGCCATGCCCGGCAAGCAGATGGCCATCGACGCCGATCTCAACGCCGGCATCATCTCCCAGGAGGAGGCCCGCGCCCGCCGTGAGGAGGTGGAACGCGAGGCCGACTTCTACGGGGCCATGGACGGTGCGAGCAAGTTCGTGCGCGGCGACGCGGTGGCCGGCATCCTGATCCTCGTGATCAACGTGCTGGGCGGGCTGGCCGTGGGCGTGATGCAGCACGGCATGCCATTTTCCGAGGCGGTGCGCAACTACACCCTGCTCACCATCGGTGACGGCCTGGTGGCACAGATTCCGTCGCTGATGCTCTCCACCGCCGCGGCGATCATCGTCACCCGGGTCTCCAGCGCCCAGGACATGGCCGGCCAGGTGCTCGCCCAGCTGTTTTCCTCCCCGCGCGTGCTGGCGGTCACCGGTGGCGTGCTGGGGTTGTTGGGCCTGATTCCCGGCATGCCGAACTTCGTGTTTCTCACCCTGGGAGTGCTCTCGGGGGCGGGCGCCTACTACATGAGCCTGCGCCGGCGGCGGCAGGAGCAACAGGCCGAGACCTTGCCGGTGCCGCCGGAGGAGACGCCGCCGGAACAGCGGGAGCTCACCTGGGACGATGTTCAGCCGGTGGACACCATCGGCTTGGAAGTGGGTTATCGCCTGATCCCGTTGGTGGACCGCAAGCAAGGCGGTCAGCTCATGGGGCGCATCAAGGGCGTGCGTCGGAAACTCACCCAGGACCTGGGGTTTCTGATCCCCCCGGTGCACATTCGTGACGACCTGGAGTTGGCCCCGACCGCATACCGGATCGCTTTGCACGGCGTTCCCGTGGGGCAGGGCGAGGTCCATCCGGACCGGGAGTTGGCCATCAATCCGGGGCAGGTCTTCGGAACGGTCCAAGGCATTCCCGGCC